>NZ_JBEOVN010000057.1:0-36802 GCF_040295565.1 Streptomyces sp. NPDC002785
CGCGCGCCTCCTGCTGGCGAGAGCCAGCAAGATCTTTCACGGAATGTGTGCCAGAACCGCTACCCGTGAACAGAGCCATTCTTCCATTTGAGCGACCCGGTGTCCGTGCTTCAGAACTCCGCCGGCGGGGTCCTGGTGCTCGCCGTCACTGGCCACACCGATGTCATCCCCGTTGCCGCCGGGCTCGGGGCCACTGGCGTTGCGGAGCCGCGCCAATCACGATCAACATCATCAGGAACACCAAGTAGCGCCGACGACTCCAGCCCCTCGGAGAATCCTTCTCCGAGGGGCTGCTCGTGCACACGGGGCGGGCGCTCCGGAATGTCTCCGTTCCGCTCTACGCCATGAGCTGGTTCAGTCCCATGGTGGTCGCGCCAGCGGCTCCAAGGGCGGCCAACGGGCCGCCGAGGGGGAGGACGGCGGCACCGGCTACGAAACCGGCAATGAGGATGATGGCCCATCGCTGGGGCAATGGCTCGGGGCCGTTCTGGTTGGTGTTGGGTTCCACTAGTCTCCTTGGTGAGGTCTGAACTGAGACGGCCCCGGGTTGCACCCCGGGGCCGTTCGCGTCAGCTACGAACGGCGAGCCGCCGAGACCTCTCTGACGAGGCCTCACCTCTATGATCCTGGGCGTGGAGGCCCAACTTCAGGGCATCGCTCAACGTTTTGATCCGCACTAAGTCATCTATATAACTATTGACTATCTAATCGTGCGGATCAAAACGTTGAGAGTAAAACGTGGTGTGAGGGATGCGTGGCTGACGCAAGAGAATCGAACCAGCGGCGGCTGCGCCGACTGGAGCAGATGGACAAGATCCGTTCTGTCGAGGGGGCGAACAGGGCTCTGAAGGGCCTCTGGGCGGACGGGAGGAAGCCGGATTCCATCGTTCTGCGCAGCGCTTTGCTGGCGCCCCGTGGCGGTGGCGACGCCCCCTCCTTGCTGTCCCGGCTGGTTCTTCCCAAGGGGATTGCGCTGCGCTTCTATCTACTCGCGGTCTTCGAGGCTCAGTGCCGACTTGAGGCGGGGAAACAGTGGACGAATGTGCTGCCGTTGTCCGGTCGGGGGTCCTGGTCGGATCTCTTTGCTGCAGACGGCGCGTACGACGCCAAGTCGGCGACGTACATGCACTACACCGCCAACGGCAGGACGGCCGAGGACTTGCGCCTGCGGCAGGTTCAAGGGGCTCTGCGGACCCTGGAAGGGCTTGGCAGCAAGCAGTACGACCAGGCCCTGGTCGATGTCCCCCGGGGGAAGCGGGAACAGAGGCTGTACCAGTCGTTCCGGCTCATGAAGGAGTCCGGCCGCGGCGGCAACCAGAGCCCGGACACCTACGTGGTGCCCAAGGATCACTGGCGCGCTGGCGCAACGATCAAGATCCCGGCGCACTTCTTCCTGAATGGCTGGGCCCAGGTGCTCAATCCTTCAGAGGTCGCCACCTGGCTCGCGTTCAGGGTGCTCAGTAAGCGGGCCCCGGACAAGCATCTGACATCCGGTGTCTACGTCCACGGCGAGATGCGGACGGACGCTTTCGGACTCCGCCGCGACGCCTGGGAGGACGGCTGTCAGCGGCTGCGCGACTTTGGGTTGATCCGCTTCGCCCGTGCCGTGGGCGAAGCGGAGGTCAGCCAGCCTCTGAGTGCCGATAACGGGGACGTGTGGGACTTCCTTGTGTCCTCCTCCCGGAAGCGGTACGAGCCGTATCGCTATCAGGTGACAGACCGAGGGCTTGAACAGGACGCCGTGAAGGTGTGTAGGAAGGAACTCACCCTTCGGCAGAAGCGGCTCGATCGGGCGGCGGCCAAGCGCCGTGGTGCTTCCACTGAATAAGGCGCGATGTCGGCTGACGACTGCACTCCGGCCTCGGTCACGCCTGCTGGGGGTCCGTGTGGTGAGTGCGGGTGCTGCCCGGCTACCTCAGCTTGCCGTCGAGGCCCCGTAGGACCGACCGGTTGAAGAACGGCTTCACGAACGGGTCGGTCCGCCGGTCGATGACCATGTCCGCGAAACGGGTCTCCCACTCGTTGGCGGGAGTGGGTGGAACGGGAAGGCGCCCACCGGCCGGTACCACGCAGCCACACGGAGGAGATCACGCTGGAGGGCGAGGCCACACGGGTCCGGCTGGGGGTGTTTATGAGTAACACCAAGCAGCGGCAGGACAAACTCACGGTCGACCAGCTCGACGCCCTCGCTGCGCTGGGTATGGACTGGGCGGGGCCGGTGCCGACCACCCAGGACGGCTTCTGACCGCTTCTCACCCCTGACCGGCCCCGGGCATCTTGAGGCTCGGGGTTTCGTGCTGTGGTGCGCAGGCGGGCGGACTTCCGATCACCTCATGCGGCTGCGTCGTCGTGGAGGTGGAACGCCTCCAGCGGCCACACGGTGCGCTGCGCGGTGAACGGGATGGCGGCGAGGGAGACAGACGCGAGCAGCATCACGGCCAGGAGGTAACGCAGCTGTCCCTTCATGGCATCGGGGTCGGCGGTGCGGTAGCACAGGACGGATTCCTCCATGAGGACGACGTAGCGGTGGCCGCCCTCGTACAGGAACCGGGAGTGTGCAATCCGGGCGGCGACCGCTTCGGCGACGTCGTTGGGCGTGCCCTGGAACCTACGACAGGCCACATGTCAAGCAGCAACTTGCCGACACTTCCCAGCGCCCCACCATCGCAGCGGGTGAGTAAGCGTCAAAAGATCACCTGCAAGGGCTAATTGTCTTTCAAACTCCCACGTTCAAGGCTGTTTTGACGGTTACTCAGCTCCTCTTCTGAGTGGTGCAAAGAAGCTCTGTATACCCGATCAGCCCCACAAAGCCGGGATCCCGATTTGCTCGATATGACAGCAATAGGGGGTTTTAGTACGTTCAATCACGCACCGGCTGTCACAGCGGGACTGTCTCTGAGTCTGAGAAGGAGAACAAGCGACATGATCATGACCCGTTCCCACGCGATCGCCACGGCCGTCGCGGCCGCCGCGGCACTGACCGCGACCGGCATCACCTACGCCACCGCCGCCCCCCAGGCCCAGATGGCCTCGGTCGCCGTCCCTGTCCAGGCCCCCATGGGCGGGGAGGGCGGCAACACAGGCAAGGGCAACGAAGGCAACGAGCGCGAGGGCAACGAGCGCCGGGGCAACGAGCGCGAGGGCAAGCGCCATCACGAGGAGGGCCGGGTCCACATCAACGAGCGCGAATTCTCCGGCCGCCCCGACGGCTGCATCACCGTCGTCAGCGGCCTGGGCGCCAAGAGCTTCAACATCCGCAACGACAGCCGCAACGACGTCGAGGTCTTCCGCGGAGCCGTGTGCGACAACGGCGCCCCCATCGCCACCGTCGGCCCCCACAGCTCCGCCAACAACGTCCGCCCGGGCAAGGACGAGGACGAGGACGAGAACTTCGAGAAGGGCGAGCACCACGAGAAGAAGCACCACGAGAAGAAGCACCACGAGAAGATGAATGACGGCGTGAAGGTCAAGAACGGAGTCGTCGCCAGCTTCCGCGTCATCAAGCGCCACCACAACGAGAAGGGTGAATTCGGCGACTTCGGCGATTACTAAAACCAGCAACCGCCTGATGCGCATGCTGGAGAACTCCGGCCCGCCGTAATCGGGCCGGGATTCTCGTCCGGCCCCGGCCCAAGAGTATCCCTTCTCGGAACATCCAGCTCGGGACCGCGGAGGCGCGTGGAGGCGCCGACGAGGGCGGTATACAGCCGTACAGACGTGGAACCGATCCACGCGCAGCACCTCAGCGAGCCCAAGCTTGTCGTTCTCGACATCACCGCAGCTGACGAAGCAACCGCCCACGCGGTCATGACCGTACTCGACCAGCAGTGGGCCACATCAGGGATCGGGCCCGTACGGAAAGTGCCCGGTTGACCAGGAGTCAAAGCTCGGCGGTGATGGAGCGCGCAGTTCACACCGCGTGGAGGGGCAACCATCACTGGCGCCCCTCCACGCGGCTTGGCCAGACGGGCAGCGTCGCGCTCCTTGCGCAGCAGCGCGTCCGCGGATTGCGTCGCCCAGGACAGCCGGACGGCGAGGTCGTCGCCAAGCTGCCACAGCTGTCTGTCCCGGCCACGCGCGCCGAGCTCCTGGTCAGGTCGGGGTGCTGGTCGCGGAGCAGATCCTGGACCAACTCCGCGGTGATCTCGATCTCGGTGCGGTCATGCCGAGCAACCGTAGTCGGGCGGCGACCCGCCGCCGGCAAACCTCCCACCGTCACTGAACATCACAGATCAGAAGTTCTGACACATCAGCAGCCCGCGACGCGCCCGGCGGCGGGCCACCTGACTTCTACACAACTACTTTTTCCTAACGAATAGGAGCGAGAAGGTCAACTCGCCGTCACGCTGGGATAGTTCGGATAAGACCGGCTCGGTGCGCTCGGGCTTGGTCCTGAACGCCGCGGTGCTGTGGACGACCCGCCACCTGGATGCCGCTGTCGCCGCTTTGCGGGCGCTGCCCGCCGACCAGCGCGACCTGTACGAGGACGTCACCCGCCTGTCTCCCAAGCAAGCAAACCTCAACTGCCTGGGCCGCTACACCACCGGCGCAAGGGCTACGCGGCAGAAGTCGTAGTGCTGTTGCTGCGCTTCATGTTTGCCGAGCGGCGCTATCACAAATGCCTAGCAGTGATCTACGCCCACAACGAGGCATCGCTGGCACTTACTCGTCGGCTCGGGTTCACCGAGGAGGGGCGCTTGAGGGAACACGTTTTCTTCGCCGGCCGACACCACGACCTCGTCATGATGGGCATGCTCGCCAACGAGTTCGACCAGCGACACACGATGAGCGAACCATGAGCTGGTCATCCAAGCGTGTGCGGAACGGCACTCAAACTTGATCAACCTTCACTGTTCGCGGGTGGAGGCGGCCTGTCACTGAAAGCAGGACTGCCCTCAGCTGCGCAGGGTGGCGCGCAGGCGCAAGCCGACAGTTGCGAGGCCTTCGAAAGTGGTGACCTGGTAGCTGGGTTCCGTTCCGGGCAGCTCGCTCAAGTGGTAGCGGCGGGCGGTCTGCGCAGTCAGGAGCGTCAGCATCGCCATGGCCAGAGCGGCTCCCTCGCAGCCATGCGGCCCGGTACCGAAGGAGAGGAAGACCCCGGGTTTCGCCGGCGAGCCCGAATCATCGAGCCAGCGCTCGGGCTGGAACTGGTCCGGCTCGGAGTGTTCCCGTGCGTCGCGGTGGGCGGTGTAGGGGCAGACGAGAACGGTGGACCCGGCGTCGATGGTGTAGTCGGCGAGCTGTGTCTGTCGCGTGGCGCGCCGGGTCAGGAGCCAGCTCGGGGGGTGCAGTCGGAGCACCTCGCGTACCAGTGCCTGGGTGTATTGCAGGCTGTCGAGGTGGGTGCTGGTCGTCGCGGCCGGGTCCGCGGGCAGCAAGGCGGCTTCGGCCGCGACGCGGCCCGCTGCCTGGGGGTGCCGGGCCAGGTGGAGCAGGATCCATCCGGCTGCCCGGGAAGGTGTCTCGAAGGTGGCGACGGTGATTCCGGGGAGAGTGTCGAGGATGGCCTCTTCCGGCAGTAGGCCGTAGCGGGAGGAGGGCCGGAGCATCTGTCCCAGCATGTCGTCACCGAGCCGGCCCGATGAACGACGTCGGCGGACGATGGGCCGCAAAGCGTTGGTGAAGGCGACTTGCTGCCGTGTGCGGAACCGCCGTGCCGGTGTGGGGACCCAACGCGGCCATACCCAGCGTGAGGGGCGCACGAGCACCTCCCGGGCCACGAAGAGCTGTGAGGCAAAGGGCAGCAGGGTGGGAGCGTCTTCGGCGAAGAGGTAGCGCACGCCGATCTCTGCCAGGGCGTGCCGGACCCGGGGCAGAATCTCGACGTCCTGGCCCGTGGGCCACTGGTCAACAAATCGAGCGGTCCCTGGTGCTATCTCACCGATCCGGGCTGCAACCGCCTGCGGGCGTAGTCCGCGCATGCGGGCGGCGTGAGCGTGCGCACGCCCCTCAGACGTCTGGGCTCCGCCCGACCGCTTCAACGGCGGGAAAAGAGGCGAGGGCACCTTGGGGAAGTCCTGCGCGCGGCGCAGGAAGGCCCGGCCGCGCCTGGCAGCCGGGTCTGCTGACGCGGCAGCGGTGTGGGCTCCCTTACGGGCGGGTGAGAATTTCGGCTCCGTTGTCGGTGATGGCGATGGTGTGCTCGCTGTGCGCGGTCCGGCAGCCCGTCGCGCTGCGCAGCGTCCAACCGTCGGCGTCGGTGACGAGTGTGGCAGTGTCGGCCATGACCCAGGGCTCCAGGGCGAGCAGCAGTCCGGGGCGCAACTTGTATCCGCGGCCGGGCCGTCCGGTGTTCGCGACGTGTGGGTCCTGGTGCATGGTCGAGCCGATGCCGTGGCCTCCGAACTCGGTGTTGATCGGGTAGCCCGCCTTGCTGAGGACCGTGCCGATGGCGTGGGAGAGGTCGCCGATGCGCGCCCCAGGCTTGGCGGCGGCGATGCCGGCGGCGAGTGCACGTTCGGTCGTCTCGATCATCGCGACGCTCTCCGCTGGCCTGGCCTTGCCCACCAGAAAGCTGATCGCGGCGTCCGCGGCCACCCCGCCCCTGGCTACAGCGAGGTCGAGAGTCAGCAGATCCCCGTCTGCCAGCGTGTAGTTGTGAGGCCGCCCATGGAGCACTCCGTCGTTGACGGCCGTGCAGATGTAGTGCCCGAACGGGCCGCGCCCGAAGGAAGGCGCGTAGTCGACGTAGCAGGACTGCGCTCCCGCCTCGGTGATCATCTCCTTGGCCCACTGGTCGATGTCCAGCAGGTTCGTCCCGACCGTGCTGCGCTGCTTCAGCGTGTGCAGGATGTTTCCGACCAGGGCGCCGGTGTCCCTCGCCCGCTCAAGCCGCGCGGAGTTCAGGATCTCAATCATGGGGGACCTCTCATGTACGTCCAATAACTATCCCGGTCTAACTGTACCGGTATTAGAATGGGGTCATGGTCAGGTTGCCGCTCACCCCCGCCGAGGTAGAACGCGGACAGCGCCTTGGCGCGCTGCTCCGCCGAGCCAGGGGCTGCCGCTCGATGCTGGACGTGGCGCTCGCTTCGCACATCTCGCCGGAAACTCTGCGGAAGATCGAATCCGGCCGTGTGGCTACCCCCGCCTTCCCGACCATCGCAGCGATCGCCGACACCCTCGGCCTGTCTCTCGACGCCGTCTGGGCCGAGATTAGCCAGGCGGAGCGAACCGCCGAGGATCAGTCGGTCCTGCCTGTCACACGGCATCCATCGCTGGTTTCGTAACGCCGCACTCAGAGAGTCAGCGGTTCACTGACCGCGCTGTGCCGGTACGCCTGCGCGCACGCGGTCCGGCCGGCCCCGAGGGCCCGCCGCGGGCCCGCAGGCGTCGGGGCGCGGTTTCCAAGGACTCCGCGGGCTCGAAGTTCCTGCAGATCCGGCAGGCGTATGCCAGGCAGTACGTCGAGGAGGTCGGCTTGGGCGGCGCTCATGCCCCGGGGAGAAGTCTCGGGGCCGGTACCAAGGGTGCGGCGGCTGGTCACGGTGATCATCGTATGGCGGTGACGCGCCGCAGTGAGCAGTGCGCCCCCCACGGGCGCCAACTGCAACCGCTGATCTCCGAGACCTGTCTCCACCCGCATGACAGCCAACGGAAGGCCCCGAATTACCCCGAACGACCGGGAGCTACGCATGTGGAAGGTTGGCCGGGCCCTCACGGTCACCTTCGCTGTCGCAGTTCTGGCAGCGGGCAGCGTCTTCTACGGCTTGGTGTACCTGCTGGACTTTCAGGAGATCGACAACACCAAGAAGCTCGACGCGAAGACACTCTTCGACCTGGTGAAGCTCTCCTTCGGAGTAGTCGCTGGGGCCGGCGCGCTCGTCGCCCTGGTTGTCGCCTACCGCCGACAGCGCGTCGACGAGGCTGGCGCCCACCGCGAAGCCACCCGGCTCCATACGGAACGCTTCTCCCAGGCAGTCGACAAACTCGGCTCTGACTCCCCTGCCGTCCGGCTCGGTGGCGTTCACGCACTAGCCGGCCTCGCCGACGACGCTCCCGACGACAACCTGCGCCAGACCTGCATCGACGTTCTGTGCGCCTACCTTCAACTTCCCTTCACCCCCGACCCCGGCGACGATCCCGCTCACCAAGAGGAGCACCACCGCTACCTGGCCTTTCGCAAGGTCCGGCACACGATCCTGGGCCTCATTAGCGACCACTACCGGCACCCCCAGGGCGCCCCCCGCTCATGGCAGGGCTGCGACCTCGACCTCACCGGCGTCACCATCGACTGCAGAATGGACTTCAGCCGCGTGGTGTTCTTCAGCGGCAGGGTGTCCTTCGCCGGCGCTTTGTTCTCCGACGGAGGCAGGGTGTCCTTCGCCGACGCCGTGTTCTCCGGCGGCAGGGTGTCCTTCGCCGACGCTTCGTTCTCCGATGGAGGCAGGGTGTCCTTCGCGGCCGCGGTGTTCTCCGGCGGCGAGGTGTCCTTCGCCGACGCGGAGTTCTCCGGCGGCAGGACCTCCTTCGATGCCGTGACGTTCGCCAACGGAGGCAGGGTGTCCTTCGATGGCGTGACGTTCTCCGGCGGCAGGGTGTCCTTCGGCGGCGCGGAGTTCTCCGGCGGCAGCGTTTCCTTCGAAGCCGCAGGGTTCTCCGGCGGCACGGTGCCCTTCCGCCGCTCGACATTTTCCGGTAGCACGGTGTCCTTCAACGGCGCATTGTTCGACGGCGGCGCGGTGTCCTTCGCTCACACAACATTCTCCCGAGGCAGAGTGTCCTTCGACAGCGCCACCTTCTCCGGCGATGGGGTGACCTTTCCTCTCGTGAGGTTCTTCGGCGGCCAGGTGTCATTCAGCGAAGCGACGGGCCAAGCTCCCTCTGAGCTGGTTCCTGCCGTCATTACTGTTTCTGCGCCGGTTGTCGTGCCCTCAGCTTGGCTGCCCGTGAATCCATAGAAAGGGGGGGGCGAAAACGGTCGAGGGCGGCCCCGACAAACGGGGCCGCCCTCCGTACGGTGAGCTGGTCAGGCTTTTCAGTGATAGGCCCAGAGGTAGTAGTAGCCATCGGTGTGAGGGCCACGACACTGAGTGGCCCATCCAGTGGCATACGTCAGCGAGACCGCAGCCGAGTGGCACTCGATGCTGAAGAAGTACCTCTGACCGGTATATATCCATTGCGCAGCGGCAGCGCTTTCGCCGTTGGCGCTCGCTTGAGCAGCTACGCGAACGTCTCCGGACTGTGTCGCCTGCGCCGGGAACGCCATGGCGCCAACGATCATTAGCGCGCCCAATCCGGCAGCGGTCAGTTTTTTTGCGTATACGCATGGGACTCCTTCGCTTCCGGCCAGCAGGTGGCCGACTGTAGGGCCAAATTCGTTTCACGCAGCAAGCAGAACCGGTCAGCATCAGCCACCGGGCTTCGCCCGCGCCATTCTGGCCGGACCGGCTGCTGTACAGAGCAACTTCGGCTCGGTCACATCGTCTATGGCCGAGCATGATCTCGACAAAGACCGTCGGCTGTAGCCGAATGTCCCTGGTCAGCACGCACTACACCCAAGAATGCGGACATCAGGGACTTTATGTTGCGAATCCACTTCACTTCGAAAGATCTGGCACGGGTGACGCTCGGCTACAACAGCTCACTGCCGGTGAGCGAGGCCGTAATGAGTCTGCAAGCGCTCCGTCGCGGCTCGGGCCCACGGTTCTCCGCGTGGCGGCACCACCTCGCCGGAAAGCAGCTTCCCGCACGGGTGTCACTGCTCGGTTCCCTGGTACCGGCTTCCGGCTGGGCTCCGGACTTCCTCACCCCGGGCCCTGACCATGCATCCCCTACCACAGAGGCGTTCGACGCGATACGAGCTACACCACGCAGGCGTCTGGCGGCCGAATTGCGCCGCCTGTCGAGCCACCACCGCCTGCCGGCCTGGACATACCTGCTGGCCGACGGGGACCGCGAGGCACTGGACACGGTGACCGACACCCTGGCGGCCTACTACGACGTCGCGATAACTCCATACGTCGACCGCATGCGGGCCGTACTGGACGCAGACCGTGCCTGGCGTGTGCACACCATGGCACGCCTCGGCGTTGGTGCGGTGCTGGCCGGCCTGCACCCGACGGTGCGCTGGGAGGAGCCCGTGCTGGAGCTTGCCGGCTTCGCCGGACAAGGCCAGGTCGACTTCCACCTGGAGGGGCGAGGACTTCTCCTGTCCGCCCACATCTTCTGCGGCTCGCGTCCCCGCGCACTGCTCAACGAGGTGGGCACCCCCGTGCTCGTATACGCGCCCGTTTGGAATCTACAGAGCGACAGTCTCGTCGCCGCACCAGCGGATGCCCGGCCACGTGCATCGACAGCCCTGGCGGCACTATTGGGCCGAACCCGCGCGGCCGTCCTGGAAGCCCTAGCATCTCCTGCCGGCCATAACACCAAGCAACTCGCTGAGTGCCTTGCCATCTCTCCCGCCTCGGCTTCGGAACACGTCGCCGCACTGCGAGCCGCCGGCCTGGTCACCAGCCTTCGACACGACAACATGGTGCGACACACCGCCACAACCTTGGGGAAGAACCTCATCTCGACCGCGACCTAAGCCGGCCGGGCATAAATTCCTCGCGGCGGGGGGTCTCAAGGGCGGAATGTACGCGGCGGCGCTTGTCATGCCCCGCTTCGAGGACGTGACGAGGCGACTGGAAGCCTGCTTTGACGGCCGGGGGCGGAATCGGTCGACTTCGCCCCCACTACCTGAACGGAGACGAGGTTGCGAGTCTCTCCAGGCCTGTCAGTCTCCGAAGTCGGCTGCGCAGATGACTGGAGTCGGGTGCACTGAGCACGGCCTCCGCTCGCGGGCCGTCGGCCCCGGCCCGCTGCTCAGTCGGGTGGGGCGCCTGGGTCGATGATCCGATACCCCACGCCGGGTGTGGTGGCGATGACCGGGGGGTCGCCGAGTTTGCGGCGCAGGCGGCTGATGGTCACCGTGACGGTGTTGGTGAACGGGTCGGCGTGCTCGTCCCAGACCTGTTCGAGGAGGTTCTCCGTGCTGAGGAAGGCGGGGCTCGCGTTAAGGAGGGCTTCGAGTACCGCGAATTCCTTGACGGAGAGGTCGAGCTGGTGGCCGTCGCGGCTGGCGGTGCGGCGCATCGGGTCGAGTTCGATGCCCGCCGTGCTCAGGGTGCGGGACCGGGCGGCGGGGCGGCGGCGGGCCAGGGCGCGGATGCGCAGGATGAGTTCGGGAAAGTGGAAGGGCTTGGCGAGGTAGTCGTCAGCGCCCAGGGTCAGGCCGCTGACGCGGTCGCTGGGTGAGTCGGCGGCGGTCAGCATCAGGACCATCACGCGGCCGTCCCGCTCGGTGATCATCTGGCAGAGGGTGTCGCCGTGGATGCCTGGCAGGTCGCGGTCGAGCACGACGACGTCGTACGCGTTGACGTCCAACTTGGCCGCGGCGTCGAGCCCGTCGTGGGCCACGTCCACGGCCATGCCCTGGTCGCGCAGTCCCTCGGCAACGACTTCGGCGAGGGGGCGGGCGTCCTCGACCACCAGGACTCTCAATGCGCCACGCCCGTCTCTGTGTTGGGAGCTTCCGCGGTCGCCCTGCCGTCCGTACCGGGGAGGGTGATGGTGACGCGCAGGCCGCCGTCGGGGCGGGCGCGCAGGTCAAGGGTGCCGTGGTGGGCCTGAGTGATGGCCGCGACGATGGAGAGGCCGAGGCCGCTGCCCTGGCCGGTGCCGGTCCGGTCGGCGCCAAGGCGGCGGAAGGGCTGCGCGAGGTCCGCCACCCGCCGCTGGTCGAGGACCGGTCCGCTGGACTCGACGACGAGGGACACTGCGCTTGCGTCGTTTCCTTCGGCCCGTACCGCGACACTGATCCAGCCCCCGGGGTCGTTGTGCGCGATCGCGTTGTCGACCACGTTGTCGACCGCGCGGCGCAGCAGTGTCTGGCTGCCCCGCACCCACACGGAGTCGTCGATCCGGTTTTCACGCACGGTCAGGCCCTTGGCCGCAATGTCCTTTGCCCGTCCGGTCAGGGCGGTCAGCGCGAGTTGGCCGAGGGTGAGGCGCGCCGAGTCGGTGAACTCGCCGTGCTGGGTGCGAGCCAGTACGAGGAGACTCTCCAACAGCCGGTCCACCTGGTCGAGTTCGGCGCGCATCCGGGAGGCCAGTGTGGCCGTGGTCCCGGGTACCGGGCCCGGCTTGGCGAGGGCCACGTCCAGGGAGGCCCGCATCGTGGTGAGCGGGGTGCGCAGCTCGTGGGAGGCGTTGGCGACGAAGAGGCGCTGGGCGTCGAAGGAGCCCTCCAGGCGGCCGAGGAGGTCGTCGATGGTGTCGGCGAGGTCCTTCACCTCGTCGCCGGGGCCGCCGATGGCCAGGCGTTCGTGCAGGCTGTCGGCGGTGATCCGGCGGGTTGCCGCTGTCATCACGCGCAGCGGGCGCAGCACTCGGCCGGCGACGAACCAGCCGAGCCCGACCGAGATCACCGCCATGACGCCGAGGGCGATGGCGGAGCCGAGCAGGATCTGCCGGGACTGGGTGTCGTGCGCCTGGGCCAGCTGCTGCTCCAACTCGTCGATGCGGCCCTGGGCCTGTGCCGCCGTGGCGGGCTGATCGGTGCCGCCATCGGGGGCGGTCTGGCTGGAACGCGATCCGCCGGATGCCACCACGGCCGCGATGGCCAGCAGCGCCGTTCCCGACAGCAGGAACAGAGTCACGTACAAGGCGGTGAAGCGGGTGCGGGCTGTGCCACGGCGCAGGCCGAGCCGGGCAGTCAGGCCCGCGAGCCGTCGGGGCGGACCCCATTTCATCCGCATGCTCCCCTCTTGCCACCGCACCAGGACACGTACCAGGCCAGGCTAAGCCGAGGCGCCTAACAGCGAGATGACAGTGGCCGTTCGGCCCCTGTAACTCGCTCCGTCACAGGGTGGGGCCCATGAGCGATGAGAGTACGAAGGCGACGATCGAGGTCATCGGTTTGCGTAAACGCTTCGGGCCACAGCTGGCTCTGGACGGGATGACGTTCACCGTGCGGCCCGGACGGGTGACCGGCTTCGTCGGCCCGAACGGCGCGGGCAAGTCCACCACCATGCGCGTGATCCTGGGCCTTGACGCGGCTGAGGAGGGAAAGGCCCTGGTCGGCGGGGTACCGTACCGCACCTTGCGTCGCCCGCTTCGGCATCTGGGGGCACTGCTCGACGCCTCCGCGCTGCAGCCGAGCCGCACCGCCCGTAACCACCTGCTGTGGCTGGCCCACTCACAGGGCGTGCCGCCCCGGCGCGTGGACGAGGTCATCGAACTGGCCGGCCTGGGCACGGCGGCCCGGCGCAAGGCCGGCGGCTTCTCGCTGGGCATGCGCCAGCGCCTGGGGATCGCGGCGGCGCTGCTCGGTGACCCGCCGGTGGTAATGCTGGACGAGCCGTTCAACGGCCTCGACCCCGACGGCATCGTGTGGATGCGCGGCTTCCTGGCGGAGCTGGCCCGGCAGGGCCGCGCCGTCCTGGTCTCCAGTCACCTGATGAGCGAACTCGAAGACACCGCGGACCATCTCGTGGTGATCGGTCGCGGCCGGGTCGTCGCGGACACCAGCGTGTCCGAGCTGCTCGCCGAGGCGTCCAGCGGCCGGGTCACCCTGCGTACCTCCGCGCCTCCGCGCGCCGCCCAGGTCCTGCACGGCGCGGGCGCCACCGTTCTCGCCACCGGCCCCGACACCCTCGGCGTCACGGGCCTGCCCGACGAGGAGATCGTGGCCCAGCTTGCCCGGAACGGGGTGCCGTTCTCCCAGGTGTCCGCACATCGGGCGACGCTCGAAGAGGCGTACATGGAGCTCACCCGGGACGCGGTGGAGTACCGGGGCATCCCGGCGGGGGAGGCCACGCGATGACAGCCACCCTCACCCCTCGCCCCCCGGCCACGAGGCGCGCTGAGCGGAGCGGGTTCCTCAGGACGCTGCACGCCGAGTGGACGAAGTTCCGTACGGTACGCGGCTGGGTCCTCGCCATGGCGGGGGCGCTCCTGGTGACGATCGTGGTCGGCCTGCTCGGCACGGCCGCCCCCGCCCCCGGCGGTCGCGGCGCCGACTCCGCCTCGTATCCGAAGGGCCCCGGCGGCGAGGCCGTCAATGACAGCTTCTACTTCGTCCACAGGACGCTCACCGGCGACGGCGCCCTCACCGTTCCCCTGCGGTCCCTGACCGGTGTGGCCGACACCGGGATCGGCAAGACGGCCCAGGGCGCCCAGCCCTGGGCGAAGGCAGGGATCATCGTGAAGGAAAGCCTCACCCAGGGATCTCCGTACACGGCGGTCATGGCCACCGGCGGTCACGGCGTGCGCATGCAGTACGACTACACGCACGACACGGCGGGCCCTTCCGACAAGGTCACCCAGGATCCCCCGCGCTGGCTGCGCCTGGTCCGCGCCGGCGACAGCCTCACCGGTTACACCTCCACAGACGGCTCCCACTGGACCAAGGTCGGCCATGCGAAGCTGCCTGGGCTTGCGCGCACCGTGCAGGCCGGGCTCTTCGCCACGTCACCGGAGGCGAAGCAGGACACCGCGGCGGGCACGGGCTTCAGCCCCGCCGTGGCCACCGGCGCCTTCGGCCGCCCCGCCCTCACCGGCGACTGGTCCCAGGGGACGTGGAGCGGCACACAGGTGGGCGGCGACGCGGGCACCTCCGGCAGCTACACGAACACCACCAAGGGCGGCTTCACCCAGACCGACGGCGGCGGGTTCACCGTGACCGGGGCCGGTGACATCGCACCGGTCGTCGGCGGGCCCGCCATGGGCGTCGGCTTCTCCGTCGAGAACTTCCTCGTCGGCACATTCGCCGGGCTGATCGTGGTGATCGCCGTGGGCACGGTGTTCATCACCGGCGAGTATCGGCGTGGTCTGCTGCGTACGACCATGGCGGCAACTCCCCTGCGGGGCCGGGTGCTTGGTGCCAAGGCGCTGGTGGCCGGGGGCGTCGCGTTCGCCATCGGCCTGGTCGCCGCCGCGATCACCATTCCCATCGGGGAACGCAGCGCGCGTGGCAGGGGCTTCCATGTCTTCCCCGTCACGTCGGCGACCGAAGTGCGCGTCATGGTCGGAACCGGCCTGCTCTGCGCAGCCGCCGCCGTGCTCGCCCTCGGCGTCGGTGCCCTGCTGCGGCGCAGCGGCACGGCGGTCGCCCTGGTCATCGCGTCAATCGTGCTGCCCTTCCTGCTTGCCACCTCCGGCGTACTGCCCCCGGGCGTCTCGGAGTGGCTGCTGCGGGTGACCCCGGCTGCGGGCTTCGCCATCCAGCAGACCCTGCCGCAGTACACGCAGGTACTCAGCGTGTACGAGCCGTCGACCGGCTACTACCCGCTGGCGCCCTGGGCCGGCCTCGCCGTGCTGTGCGGATACGCCGCGCTCGCCTTCGGTCTGGCCGTGGTGCGGCTGCGCGGGAGGGACGTATGAGTCTCCTGAGCGGTGCACGACGCACGAGCACGGCTGACGGCGCGTGGCGAGGGGACTTCGGCCGCGCCCTGCGCGCGGAGTGGACAAAGCTGCGCACCGCAGGGGAAATGGGCAGGTTGCTCCTGCTCAGCGTCGCGCTGACCGTGGCCGTCGGCTGCGGCACCGCCAAGGCCGTGAAGTGCCCGGACGCGGGGTGCGGCCAGGACGCCGTCAAGCTCGCCCTGACCGGCGTCACCGTCGGGCAGGCGGTTGTCGCCGTCTTCGCGGTGCTGGCCGTCAGCGGCGAGTACGGCACCGGGATGATCCGCACCACGCTCATGGCGGTGCCGAACCGGATCACCGTCCTCACCGCCAAGGCGACGATCCTCACCACGGTCGTCCTCGCCTCCGGGACGGCTGCCGTCCTGGCCTCCCTCCTCGCCGGCCGCTACATCCTGCCCGGCAACGGATTCACCGAGGCGCACGACTATGCCCCGCTCTCCCTGGCCGACGGCCCGACCCTGCGGGCGGCCGTGGGGTCGGTCCTCTACCTCGTCCTGATCGCCCTGATCGGCCTCGGCGTGGCGACGGCGGTACGGGACGCGGCGAGCGCCATCGGGATCGTGCTCGGGCTGCTCTACCTCTTCCCGGTCGTCACGCGGGTGGTCAACGACCCGGAGTGGCAGCGCCACCTCCAGCAGATCTCGCCCATGACCGCCGGGCTCGCGATCCAAGCCACCGTCCATCTGCACGAGCTGCCCATCGGCCCATGGGCCGGCCTGGGCGTGCTCGCCACGTGGGCCGCGGCCGCGCTGCTGGTCGGCAGCCTGCTGCTGCACAGGCGCGACGCGTAGCCGAATCGAGCCGTCCGCGAGCACGGTGGCTTCAGGCCCCAACGACTCTGGGAACAGACCGATAGCACGTATACGACGGCCACCCCGGCTATCCCTTCAGGTAGCGGTGCAGGGAGGTCTTGGGGATGCCGGTCTTGGCGCTGATCTCCCCGTAGCTGGCGCCTTGACCTTGGAGCAGACGCGCATACTCGATCTTGTCGGCTGGGTGGGCAACGGGCCGGCCGATGCGGCGGCCTGCCGCTTCGGCCACGGCGCGGGCGTGGGCGGCCCGCTCCGCGGTGAAGGTCCGCTCCATCTCGGCGAACAGGGCCAGCAGCAGGAAGGCGATGCGGCCCATGCCCTCGTTGGCGGTGTTGATCGGCAGCGGGTCGGCCAGTGAACGCACTCCGACCTGCTTCTCGTTCAGATCGTGGACGAGGTTGAGGACTTCGCGCAGGTTGCGGCCGAGCCGGTCCAGGGTGTGCACCACGATGGTGTCCCCGGGGCGGACGTAGGCGAGCAGGTCGGCCAGGCCGGGGCGTTCGACGGTGGCACCGCTCTTCTTGTCCACGTAGATCTGCTTCTCGGGGATGCCCACCTCGCCGAGGGAGTCGAGCTGGCGTTCCAGGCTCTGTTTGGTGGTGGAAACCCGCGCGTATCCCGTGGGGCGGTTGTCGGTTCCCATGGCGGCACACCGTACCGGAAGTCGGCTCCGTACGGGTCTTTCGGAACGCCTCTTGTGGAACGACTTTCGGAACGATCGGCGGTGCGATCGGCCAAGGATGCACGCCTCCTGACGGAGCGTGTGATGTCCTGTTCCACTTCCAAGGATGTGGAACACGCATCAGGCAAGGTCGGTGCGACCGAGATCGCGGGCGCTGGGCAGGAAGTCGGAGGGCACGCCGACGCCGAACAAGAAGGCGCGCTCTTCTTCGAACCGGTCGAGGGTTCGGCAGCCGAGGGTGAGCAAGATCAAGAGCTGCCGGGCGGCGTCTCGGTCCGTGCGTGCCAGGACGAGGGCCGTCTCTATCTCGGCCATGGCCTCCTGCCAGGAACTGCGGTGCGGGGGCTGCCGGTCGCCGTCGTAGATGTGCCGGTGCTCCAGCCGCAGCGTGGAAGCGAGGCGGCCGAAGGCGATGATGGTCCCATCGACGACCAGGTGCAGGGCAGTGCCGGCGGCGTGCAACATCGCCTCTTGGACGTCGGGCTTGAGGTGTTCGTACGGCCGCCAGGTGGTCAACCCGGCGCGCTCTTCGAGCCCGGCGGCCTGCCACACCTGTTCCAGTGTGGCCCGGCCGTGGCTACGTCGGCCGCTCGGGGAGAGGCTGACCTCGTCCAGCAGGCAGCGCAGCAGCCGGAACCAGACCCCGGCGTGCACGCTGCGGCCCGGCAGGGTGACCCGCCCGGTGGTGAGCCCTTCGTAGGTGTAGCGGTCCACGGTGGCCAGCGGTTCGGCCAGCGGCACGGGGCCCGGCCCCTCCTGGTCGACGGCGACGGACAGAGCGACCGCGGTGGCGTCTTCCAGGCGGCACCCGTGCTCGACGCAACCGGTCATCAGCGGCAGCCGCCACAACAGGGCCCGCCCGCGCCCGGGGTCGGCGGCGCACACGGGACAGGCCCGGTGCAGGGGCCAGTATCCAAGCCATGGTCCCGGCCAGCGCTTCCAGCGGTCGCCCTGGTTGGTGCCGGCCTCCCCGGGAACCAGGAGGACGGAGTTGTCCCGGACGTAGGCGTCGAACATCGGCTGCGTGTCCTGGAGCGGCACGGTGAGCTTGTCGAACAGCCACGGTTCCCAGCCGACCAGCGTCATCGCCCGCAGCTGGGCGAGCTCGACCCCAGTGCGCTCGGCCAGCGCGGTGAGCATCGCCATCGGCGGGTCGTAGTCGAGGTCTGCCGGGACGTCCAGGTCGACCAGACCGAGGTTGCGGGTGAGTAGGTCTTTCACCGGCATCTCGTACAGCCCGGCCAGCCGGTCCAGCCATGACGACAGCGACTCCAGAGGGCCGGGCTGAGGGTGCAGAGGCCAGCGCCGCGGTGGACTCACGTCAGCTCGCGCTCGAACAGCCGACGCCGCTCGGTCGGCCCGTCGTACGGCGCCAGTAGCAGAGTGCGCTGGTTGATGGCCTCTTCACCCGACTCGATCGCGGCCACCGCGGCGTCGGTGAGCAGATGGGCCAGCTCGCCGATCGTGCTCTCGCTGCGGGTGAGCAGGTAGCCGGCCATCTCGGCGGTGGCGATCGGCGAGGGCCTGCGCAGCGGGAACGCCGCGGCGAAGCTGGCCAACAGCGAGCAGGCGTCGGCGTCTGCCTCCCAGCGGGGCAGCGTCAGCGGCGCGAACCGGTTCTCCAACTGGTCGTCGGCTCGGATGGCCAGGTAGGCATCCCGGGTGCCGACGCCGACCAGCGGGATGCGCAACTCGTTGCCCAGGAAACGCAGCAGGTTCAAAAACTCCCGGCGGCGGTCGCCGCGTCCGCCGAGGACGTTGTGCAGCTCGTCGATCACCAGCATCCGCACTCCGGCCGACCGCAGCAGCCGCAGCGCCAACTGCTCCACGTCGGCCAGCCGGTAGCGGGCCCGCAGTGGGGCACCCTCCCGGCCAGCAGCGCGGTGTAGAAGCGGATTACCGACGGATCGGAGGGCATCTGCACCGCCAGCACGGGAATCTCCTCGCGGTCCGGGTGCGAGATCGGCGGGTTGGTGCGGCGGAACTTCTCCACGATCATCGACTTGCCGTTGTTCGTCGGCCCGATCAGCAGCAGATTCGGCATCCGCTGCTTGGACGGCCACGACAACAGCGTCTCCAGTCGCTCCAGGGCCTCTATGGCGCGCGGGTAGCCAATCCACCGGTCCGCCCGCACGTACCGCAGCCGCTCGGCGTCCGACAGCCGCGCGATCTGCTGCGCGGCCGGGTGCAGGTGCGACAGATCCACCAGCTCGTCCTCGTTCACCACTGCTCGATCACCTCAAACGGCCTCGCCACAGCCTCCCCGCCCTGGTTGGCGGGCGGGGCAGGCGGCTTCTGAGGCGGCGTCGGCCGCCGGGGACCGGGCGGCGCCTCGGTGCGGCGCTGGCGGTCCCGGCGGGCCTTGCGAGTGCTGGCCGCGGCGGCCTCGGTGATCTCGCGCGTCTGCACCACCATGGCGAACAATGCGTTCTCATCGACCTCGGCGCGGCCCACCTCGCGCAGCCGCGTGGCGGCCGCCTTCTGCTCCCACACGCTGATCGGCGGCCTCGACAGCGTCCGGTAGGGAACCTTCACGTAGGTGTCCTGGTCCGGGTCCAGGGCCCAGATACGGCTGATGTCGCGCGGATCGCGACGCAGGACGAACCGGCCCAGCCGCTCGCGGCGGGCGATCCACGGCTTCAGCGCGTCGCTGTAGTACTGCACGTGGTCGATGACGAACCCCGACCGCGACAACGTCCGGCGGACCACCGGCAGGAAGTCCACCAAGAACGCGGTCTCATTGGTCACCATCACCGGCGAGGCCACCGCGGCCATCTCCGCCCAGACCCCCGCCGGGGTGCGGCTCAACCCCTCGTGCACCTGGCCGTGGTAGCAGCACGCCGCCAAGGCCAGCCACCGCTGCAACTCCCTTAAGGTCAAAACGGCCTTGGCATCGCTGTCGTAAGCGCCGCGCTCGGCAGTATTGGAGAACGTGGTGCCTGGCAGCTCGTGGACCATCTCCATCATCGTGCCGATCAGCCGCTCGATGATCCCGCCGAAGTACGGCAGGCCGGGCGGCCGGTAACGCAGCCTGACGCCGTGCTGGTCGCAACCGCGACGCAGAGCCTCACTCTTGAACTCTGCGGCGTTGTCCACATACAGCTCGCGCGGCTTGCCGCTCATCGGCCACACCACCTCGGCCCCCAGCCTCTCCAGCCACGGTCGCTTGTCGGTGGCCGCATGCGCCAGGCACAGCCCCACCGAGGTCGCCGACGGTGCCTCCAGCGTCACCACCAGGCCCACCACACATCGGCTGACCACGTCGATCGCCGCCGTCAGATACGGCCGGCCGATCGGCAGCCGGTGCTGCTCGTCGACCACGATCACATCCACCGGCGTGTGGTCGACCTGGACCTGCTCCAACACCGCGGTGACCTCGGGAGGCGTGCCGCCCGCCGACCGCAGCGGACGGGCTGCCTCGCTTCCCTCCCGCGCGGTGGCGGAAGCAACCGGGTCCAGCTGTGCGATCCGGCGTCGCACCGTCCCGCGGGAGGGAACCTGCAGATCACGAGCCCGGCACTGGCGCGTGATCTCCCGGTGGATCACCGCTACAGTTCGGCGCTGCCGCGTCAGGTACCGGGTGCGCAGTACCTCTTGAACGATCGCCTCGACCTCATCGGACAGACGTCCACCGCCGCGCCCACCGCTGGAGTGGCCCGGCAGCAGGTCTGATACCACCCCTTCACCCGCCCGCCACCGCCCGACCAGCACGTACACCTGGCGCCGGGAGATCTGAAGCATCGCGGCTGCCTCGTCCGCGTCCGCCAGCCCCACCGTGTCCTTCTCGGCGAGCGGGCCTATCACTGCGGCCTGCCTCACTACGGCATCCCACAGCTCGTCTGGCGCGGTCAGCACCCCGCGCTCGGCCACCCGTCTATCGACCATCCGGAAGCCCCCGTCGCGCACACGACTACGGCTAAGTCAACCGTAGTGCAGGCGACTTCGGGCCGTCTGGAAGTTCGCACTTCCCTGCGCTCGGCGGAGAATCCCCAGCTCATCCGTGCACGCGACTACGGACTTTCACACCGGTGACCGAGCTCGGGAGCGGGGGCGCGCTCCGGCTGCCGCGGGCCCGCGTCGTGCCCATGTCCGCCCCTCCGGCCACGTACACGACGGCGGTCGAGCGGTTTCTCACCGGCGCGGGCATCGCGAAGTCCTCCGCGCGGATCTACCGGATTTCACTGACGACGTGGGGGTGGATGTTCGCCGGCGAACGCGCGCCGACGGGTCCGGCCCGCCGCGGTGCGAAGCCGCCGCTCCTCCCTGTCGCTGCGATCGACGATCCGGTGCTGCCGGAGGTGCTGGCCGAGCTGGCGGCGGCGCGGGCGGACGAGATGGACGCCGACACCGTCAACCGGGAGCTGTCCATCGCGCGCAAGGCGATCGGCTGGTGGCAGCGCCAGGGCTGGATCGAAGGCGATCCGACGGTCGGCATCGAGCGGCGGCCGGCGCCGCCGGACCGCACCAAGGCGCTGGCCGAGAACCAGATCGCCGCCCTGTGGCGCCTGGACGTCGGGCTCCGGGAGAAGACGCAGTGGAAGATGCTCTACGAGTCCGCCGCACGGGCCGATGAGGTGCTGCGACTGAATGTGGAAGACCTGTACCCGCAGGACAAGCGCGGCAAGATCACTGCCAAGGGCGGGGCGACCGAGTGGATTCACTGGCAGTCCGGCACCGCCCAGCTGCTGCCCCGGCTCATCGCCCGCCGTACCCGCGGCCCGCTGTTCCTCACTGACCGCAAGGCCCCGGCCGGAACACCCAGCTGGACGTGTGCCCGGAGACCGGCCGGGCCCGGCTCTCCTACCGCCGGGCCGAGGAGATCTTCGAGGAGAACACCCAGCCGCTGGCCAACCCCCTCGCCTCACCCGAGGACATCGAGAACCTGGACGGCTGGACCCTGCACCGGCTCCGCCACAGCGCCCTGATACACGACGCCGAGGGCGGCACCTCCACACCGATGCTGCTGGCCCGCTCCCGCCACACCTCCGTCCGCTCCCTGGAGCGGTACGCACGCCCAGGCGTCGACGCGGTCGCCCGGCACGTCGCCGAACGCGACCCCGCCGCACGCCGCCGGAGCTGAACCGTGCGCCAGCGGGCGCATCTCCATTTCCGGCATCGTCCGACGCTGGGAATGGAGGTGCTAGCATCAGCGGCGCAGAGACAACCGGGTCAACTGCGGGACCAGAAGGGGGAGGTGAGTTGATGACTGTCGCAGAGGCCACTGCCGTGTGCAGTGCCCGCCGGACCATCCTCACGTCCCGGGCCCTGGTCTGACCTGACGTCGATGCCCCCGCAAGAGCTCTGACGGCTCGCGGAAGGCCATCCTCTGTGCCGATCGGGGTCCCTGTTCAAGGGTCTCTACGTTGTCTCAACTCCTTTCGCATCATGCTCAGCCGTATTCCCTGGTGGACTACGGCTGGGACGAGGCGTGTGAGCACGCCTTCGCACCCCATCGAACTGCCGGGCTGATCCCGGCCCGCATCGTGCGAGCCGAACGCGGCTCGTGCGAAGCAGTCACCGACGCCGGAATCATCCGTGCGCAGATTCCCGGCACCGCCGATCACGGTGATCCGCTGTCGGCGCCGTGCACGGGTGACTGGGCGGCGCTGCGCCCTGTCACCACCGGCCATGCGCCGGTGCTGCACGCGATGCTGGAGCGGCGTAACGCCCTGGTGCGCTCGTCTTCTTCGCGTACCTCGCACGGCCAGGTCCTGGCCGCCAACGTCGACACGGTCGTGGTGACGGTGTCGCTGGCGGCACCGCTCAAGCACGGCCGGACCGAACGCATGCTCGCCCTGGCCTGGGAGAGCGGCGCCCAGCCGGTCGTGGTGCTCACCAAGGCCGACGCGTGCGCGGACGTGCCCTCGGCTCAGGCCCAGGTGTCCGGGGTGGCCGCCGGAGTGGACGTGCTGGTCACCAGCGCCGTGACCGGGCAGGGCCTGGACACCCTGACCTCCGTCCTGAACGGCACCATCGTGCTGCTGGGCCCCTCCGGAGCGGGCAAGTCCACCCTGGGCAACCAGCTCCTGGGCGAGGAGCGGCTGGCGACCGGCGCCGTGCGCGACGCGGACGGCAAGGGCCGGCACACCACCGCATGGCGGGAGCTGATCCCGCTGCCCGGCGGGGGTGTCCTGCTGGACACCCCCGGTCTGCGTGCGATCGGTCTGCACGACGCCCAGGACGGGCTGGAGCAGACCTTCGCCGAGATCGAACACCTCGCGCAGGACTGCCGGTTCACGGACTGCGCACACGTGAGCGAACCCGGCTGCGCGGTGCTGGCCGCCGTCGAGGCAGGCGAGATTCCCCAGCGCCGTCTGAACAGCTACCGCCAGCTGCTGCGGGAGAACACCTACGCCGCCTCCCGCACCGACGCCCGGATGCGCGCCGACCGCGAGGCCGCCAAGAAGGACATCACGCGGCACCTGCGCGCCACCTACCAGTTCCGGGAGCGCCAGCAGTGAACAACAGCGACACCCCCGACCACGCCCCCGGCAGCGACCCGGGGACGCAGGCGTTCTTCACCCTGCACCACGACCTGCCCCGGCAGGGCCCCGGCTCGGACGCCACCACACGGCGCCTGCTGGAGATGGCCGGTCCGCTGCCCGAGCACCCGCGGGTGCTGGACGCGGGCTGCGGCCCCGGCCGCTCCACCCTGCTGCTGGCCGAAGAAGCCGGCGCGCACGTGACCGCAGTCGACCTGCACCAGCCGTACCTGGACGGCCTCGCCGCCGAGGCGGCCCGCCGTGGCCTGAGCGACCAGGTCACGGTCGTCAACTGCTCGATGGACCGGCTGCCCGTCCCCGATCACAGCTTCGACGTGATCTGGGCCGAGGGGTCCGTATACACCATCGGCTTCGACGTCGCCCTGCGCGCCTGGCGTCGCCTGCTCGCCCCGGACGGCGTCCTCGTCGTCACCGAAATCGAATGGACCGTGCCCAGCCCCGCTGCCCCGGCGCGCGCCTACTGGGACGCGGCCTACCCGCTGCGCACCCACGCCGCGAACACCGACGCCGCACAGGCCGCCGGCTACCGTCTCCGCGCGCACTGGCCGCTGCCGGAAAGCGACTGGTGGGACGAGTACTACACGCCGCTCACTCAGCGGATGGACCGAGCGGACGCGCAGCGCCCCGGCATGCCGCAGGCCCTGGCCGCACACCGGACAGAAATCAACATGCGGCGCGAACACGGCAGCGACTACGACTACGCCGCCTACCTCCTCCACCCCCACGACACCACCGAGAACGGAACCATGACCACCTGGACCGCCTGTCCCGAGGCCGCCGACGACATCTCCGCCATCCGCGACATCCTCCTCGCGGCCTTCCCTACCGCCCAGGAGGCCGACATCGTCGACGCCCTGCGCGCCGACCCGCAGGCATGGATCGACGGACTGTCGATGGTCACCGCTACTCCCGACGGCATCCGGCTCGGGTACGCGCTGCTCACCCGATGCCACGTCGACGGCGTACCCGCCCTCGCCCTGGCACCGTGCGCGGTACTGCCCTCCGCCCAGCGCACCGGCGCCGGCTCCGCCGCCATCCGCGCCGCACTCGACGCCGCCCGCACCATGGGCGAAAACCTCGTCCTCGTCCTGGGACACGCCGACTACTACCCTCGGTTCGGCTTCACCCCCGCCTCCCGCTTTGGCATCCAAGCACCCTTCGAGGCACCTGACGAGGCAATGATGGCCATGGCCCTCGACGACACCCGCCCCGTCCCGACCGGCACCATCCACTACCCCGCCGCATTCGGCGTCTGACCCCTCCTGTGGTGCCCCGGGGCTCAAACACCCGGGGTACCACAGCCCCTTCCAGTCACACGTCCATCGGGTTCAGGGCCGTACGCCGGCTCAGGCAGCCTGGCCGAAGCCGTCGGCGGTCGCGGTTTCATCGCGCAGCCGGGGTGAAGTCGACGTCGAGCTTCGGGTCGTACTCCTCGGGCTGGATGCCGAGTTCGTGGGTGGAGTACTCGCCAAACCGGTTGATGTGCTCGGTCAGGTAGGGCGAGATGTGTGCCAGGTCCTCCGGAGCGATCGTCCAGCCCTCCTCCAGCAGCTGCCGCACGATCTCGGCGATGTCCAGGGCGTTGTGGAAAATCACTGCGTTCGTGAGCAGAGCATTGAAGCTGGAGCGCTACGACGCCTACCGCAACGCCCCGGCGTCCGGACACGGGAACGCCGCCCGTGCCCCGCGCTCCCACTGGCAGGAGACCTACGCCGGGCCGTCCCTGGAGCGGCCCTTCCCGCCGGTGCTGTTCGTCTTCGCCCCAGCCCCGCGCCGCGCGGCCCCGGCCACGAGGGAGGCCGCCTTCCACGACCGCGCCCGCCGTGTCTCGAACGTGGACTACCGGCTCACGGTGGCGACCACGACCCTGCCCCTGCTGACGAAGGACGGGGCTGACCGGCCGGTGTGGCGGGTCGTCGGCAAGAGCCACGGCGAGGAACGCCGCACCCTGGCCTCGCTGCCGAAGGCGCGGTGAGCACGGCAGGCCCGGCCTCCACCGGGCCGGGCCCGCCGGCCATCGCGGCCCGCGCTGTCGGTGGCGGCTGGAAGGCTGGTCGGATGAACGCCGATGACGAGCAGCTGCTGCGCGGCCGGGTGTACGGCCACGACCACGACGACCCCAACCCCGGCCCGCTCCCGCACCAGACGTACGCCGCACTCGTCGGCGGACCGCTGGACGGACTGCTGCTCGACATCACCGGCTGGCGGCCGGAGGAAGTCGACGACGGCGTCGCCCTGACCACCGAGCTGGGGCGGTGGCCCGGGTGTGGTGTGCCGCTTCCACTACTCCGGCGACACACCCTGACCGCTGCGGACGACGGCCCGGACCTCCCACCGGAGGACCGGGCCGCCGTAGTGGGCGCGGAGGTTGATCAGGTGCGCCTCCGCCAACAGACAGAGGAAGAGGCCGCCCCGCAGAAGGCCGGCCGCTGGCGCTCCCGCTTCCGCACCTGACCCGTCAGCCGCGGCGACCACCACGCGGGCAAGCCCAAGGTGGCCTTGGGCAAGCCCGCGTTGTCGGTGGTGGCTGGAAGGCTGGTTGGATGAACGGCGATGAGCAGCTGCTGAACGGGCAGGTCTACGGCCACGACGTTTCTCAACCCCGGCCAGCTCCCGCACCGGACGTGCGCCGCCCAGAGCGCCGTCACCACAAGGACTGTTGAATGCCTGATATCCGGCCGACGCTGGGCTGAGGCACCGTCCGATCAGTGGTCGGCACGGTGGCGGGCCGGAGTTCGGTGATGAGCCTTTCCGCCAGCTCCGCTCCGAGGCGACGCCCGCCCGTGATGTAGGAGCGGGCGCGCTTGCGTATCCCAGTGGGCCAGGCCTTCAGCGACATGATGTGATCGAGGACGATGCTGGCGGCCGTGAAGGGGTCGGCGACATCGCTGCTCCGGGTGAGCTGGAGTGGTTCTTCCCGGACGCGCACCACCGTCCAGGTCGGGCGGCTGCGCTCCACGGCTTCCGCCTTCAGCCGGTCGCGTTCGGCTGCATCCCGGTGCCAGTACGAGCCGTCGAACTCCACCGCCACAGCCTGGTCGTGATCTGCGGGGAAGAGCATGTCGAGCCGGCGGCCGTGCTCGGTCCGGAGCGGGTACTGCTGCTCTCCGCCGGTGAGGACGAGCTGAAGTTCGGCGAACAGTTCCGTCTCCTGTCGGGAGACGCTTGTACGCTTACGGCAGTGCGGGCAGCCCTGCCTCCCCATAAACACATGCGCCACCTGCGCGGACCATGGTTCGTGTCCGGCGGTGCACAGCCACCAGACAGGCACGTTGGCTCCGGCGGTCACCTCAGATGGGGTGAGGGCACTGTTCAGAGACGGGTGCCACAGGGCGGAGACCTCGGGGCTCTCGCTCGCCAGATCCTGGTAGCGCACCCGGCCCGGAACAGGTGGGGCATCCGGTCACTCCGCGGACGCGGTGGAACACCTTGGCCCGGAACTCGCCGGAGCAAACGGCGCACGTCCACCAGACCACACGATGTGAACCGGTAGTGACAGCACCGGCCGTCAGTTCGTTGTTGCGTGCCGGATGCCATTCCGCAGCCAGATCCGGCCGCGCGTCTGGCAGGGCGGGAGAATGCTGCCGTCTCGCGCAGTGCGGGCAGCCCGACCCGGCGATGGCCCGGTGTCTCACCTTGGTCTCCCATCGGTGGCCCAGGGAGCAACGCCATCCCAGCCGCACAGGGGAGTTGACCAGCAGCTCCGCCACGTCGGCAGGTGCGGTGTCGGTATCCACCTGCGCGAACAGCTCTGGCATGTCGGCCAGAAGCCCGGCCGGGACATCCCGGCCAGCCCGGGAGCAGGCCGGGCAGCCAGTGCCGCGGCTGCGGTTGGCTATTTGCGCCTGGTACTCGTGCCCGACCGGGCAGCGCCACCAGACCTTGTGGTGAGAGCCGGGCCCGAACTGATCCGGCGGGGCCTCGTTGCGCGGGTGCCACTCTGCTATCAGGCCAGGTGAGTGCTCGCTGAGCGTGGTCCGGCCGCGCAGCACGTATCCCGCGCACTGGGGGCAGCCGCTCCCGGCGACGCGGGAGTGGACCCGAGCCTGCCAGACGTGCCCGTCGTCGCACTGCCAGTACGCCACTTTGTGGGAGCCGGGACCGATCCGTGCCAGGTCCAGGCCGGTGTTGAGATCCGGGTGCCACTGAGCGGCGATGGCTGGGTGCTCGATGACCAGGAAACGGGTGCGGCGTGTCATGGGCACGCACCGTAGGGCGTGCCACTGACATGCACTCGTCGCGGTCACCGCGCTGTCGCGGTCGCGCCGGGGTCTCCACAACGAGGGGCTCGGCGCCGGACTCTATCCACAGGCCAAAGCATTTACGGTTCGTGTCCGCTTCCGGGTGTGAGGTGCCGGGACGCAGATCGAAAGGGCACAGCCATGGCACAGACGAAGTTCGACAAGCAGGTGGAGAAGGAAGCCGAATCCCTCATGTTCGGGATCGGCCGGGTCCTGGCCGGCCGGGACCCGGATGGTGTGAGGCGCACCGATGCCACGTTCTGGCGCTCGGGCACCAGGGTCCTGCCGAAGGTGGAGGGCCGCATACGGCGCCGCTCGTACAAGGCCGGGTGGCGGCGCCTGTCCTTCCGCCTCGCTCTTGGGGCAGGCGTCGCGGAGGCCGGTTACCCTGGCCACCCAGGACCTCGACGCCACCGTGTCCGGGATGTGCTCCATCGAGCCGGCTGCCGCGTCAAACCTCCCAGCATGACCAACCAGGAGATCACCCCACCCGGTCAGTCAACGTGACAGCGCCCAGCGGTGTCCCGGTCTTCACTGTCCGTTCACCGAGAGTCCGTCGTACCGCGTGGATGCACACCTACCGTCACGCAAGACACATAGATGGAGGGGAACCACGTGCGCAATCTACTGCCGCTCATCAGCTCGCACCCGGGCGGGCGCTCTGCGCTGACCTGCCGCTACCGCTGCGGTGACGCCTGCTTCAAGGAGATACCGAACACCAGCGACAACGAGTACGCGGGTGATGTCATCGCCGGTGCCCTGTCGCGTCGCTCGATGATGCGTGCCGCCGCAGTGGTGACCGTTGCCGCTGCCGCCGGGACCGCCGCGCTGACCGGTCCGGCCGCTCCGCAGGCCGAGGCTGCGGCGCTCGCCGGCCACGGACACAAGCCCGGCCACCCGCAGCGGCCCACCATCTCGGGAGCCCGTGGCTTGCGCTTCTTGCCCGTGGCGCCCAACAAGAACGACAAGGTCACCGTCCCGGACGGATACGGCCAGAACGTGGTGATCCGCTGGGGCCAGCCGATCCTGCGCGGTGCCCCCGCCTTCAACCCGGACAAGCAGTCCGCGAAGGCGCAGGCGGGCCAGTTCGGTTACAACAACGACTTCCTCTCCCTGCTCCCGCTCCGCGGTGAGCGCGGTCGTCAGGTCCTGGTCGCTAACCACGAGTACACGGACGAGATCCTGATGTTCCGTGGGTACGATCCGGCCAACCCGACCCGTGAGCAGGTTGAGATCGCCTGGGCCGCGCACGGACTCTCCGTAGTCGTCGTCCAGGAGGAGCACCGCACCGGCAAGCTCGGTCCGGTCAGTCGGCACCCGCTCAACCGCCGGCTCACCGCGACCAGCGAGTTCCGGGTCACCGGCCCGGCAGCAGGCAGCTCCCTGCTCCGTACGTCCGCCGACCTCAGTGGCCGCAAGGTGCTCGGTACACTCAACAACTGCGCCGGTGGCACTACGCCATGGGGCACGACCCTGCACGGCGAGGAGAACTTCAACCAGTACTTCGCCAACGGCTCCACCGACATGCACAAGCGGTACGGCATCGCGGCGGGTGCCACGGAGCGTAAGTGGGAGCGTTTCGACAAGCGCTTCGATCTGGCCCAGGAGCCAAACGAGGCCAACCGCTTCGGCTGGGTCGTCGAGCTGGACCCGTACGACCCGGACTCCACCCCGCGTAAGCGGACCGCGCTGGGCCGGTTCAAGCACGAGGCCGCGCAGCCCCGACTGACCTCCGACGGGCGCCCGGTCGTCTACATGGGCGACGACGAGAAGTTCGACTACTTCTACAAGTTCGTCTCCAGCAAGCGGATGAAGAAGGGGAACTCGCGGGCGGCCCGCGAGCACAACCTGACGCTGCTGGACGAGGGAACGCTGTACGTTGCCAAGCTGAGCGGTGACTCGCCGGTCAACGAGATCGACGGCACCGGAAAGCTGCCCACTGACGGCGAGTTCGACGGCAGCGGCGTCTGGATCCCGCTCGCCACGGGCAACACCTCGCACGTGCCCGGCATGACCGCCGAGGAGGTGTACGTCTACACGCGCCTGGCCGGGGACAAGGTCGGTGCCACGAAGATGGACCGTCCCGAGGACGTCGAGCCCTCGCCGCGCACCGGCCGGGTGTACATCGCGCTCACCAACAACTCCGACCGCGGCAAGGCGGGCAAGGCTGGTGCGGACGAGGCGAACCCGCGCAACGCCAACAAGCACGGTCAGATCCTGGAGCTGGCCGAGAACTGGGACGATCCGGCGGGTGACGGCTTCGCCTGGCGCCTCTTCCTCGTCGCGGGCGATCCGAACGACCCGGCCACGTACTTCGCCGGCTTTCCCAAGGAGAAGGTCAGCCCGATCTCCTGCCCGGACAACGTGGCCTTCGATGACCACGGCAACCTGTGGATCTCCACGGACGGCAACCAGCTCGGCTCGCACGACGGGCTGTTCGGGGTCGCGACGCAGGGCAAGCGGCGCGGTGAGCTGAAGCAGTTCCTGACTGTTCCGACCGGCGCCGAGACGTGTGGTCCGCTCATCCAGGACCGCCGGGTCCTGGTCGCCGTGCAGCACCCCGGTGAGATCGACGGCGCGTCTGTCGAGAAGCCGGCGAGCAGCTGGCCGGACGGACCGGGGAAGATCGTCCGCCCGTCGGTCGTCGCCGTGTGGCGCAAGGACGGCGGCGACATCGGCGTCTGAGACCGGACGCGCTTCCTGCGGGGGAGTAGGACAAACATCAGGCCGGTGCCCATTTGGCGCGGGCCTGATGTGTGTCACTCAAATGTGTGTACAGGGCCCGCAGTTGCCTTGTTGGCGTGACCGGCCGATGTGACCGACGTTTGCGCTCGGTGATGTCGTGATCGGTGATGGTGCAGTGGCAGCAGGACCCGCAGGCCCGCCGTCTTCCCTCCGGGCTGTGCGACGTGCAGCAGGCCGCGATGAACCAGGCGCTGCGCGCGATCCTGTCCGCACACCGGTTCCAGATCGCCGACGGCCCGCTGGGAGAGGCGCCGCTCGTGCTGGGGCTCACCCGCTCCGGCAGGTGAGCCCCAGGAACGGCGTCGCTCAGCGGTTGTTGCGGTAGGCGATGATGCCTCCGGGGACCAGGCCGCGGCCCCGGGCGGTGCGGAACTCTTCCAGCCGCTCGGCGTCGTTGTACTGCTCCGCTGTGCTTCCCGGAGGAGTACGTACTCCGAGTTGAGGTCCGTAGAAGCACACGACGTACCCGTGGTGCAGGGCAGCTGAGTACCAGCCGGGCGAGGCGGGGACGGTGATGCGGGAGTAGACGCCGTCGTCCGGGGAACGCAGTTCGATCCGGTCGTCGGAGAGCCGGTGCAGGGCCCAGCCGGGGATGGTCCGCAGATCGGCGAAGCCGCGGGGGAAGCGCCGCAGTCCCGCTGAGATCGCGCCCTCCACCTGGATCTCCGTGGGCTCGCCGCCCGGGAGCCGGGACATCATCGCGCGTTCCGGCTCGAACAGAGCCACCGGCATCGGGTCCTCGCCGTCGGTGGTCTGCACGCTGCCGGTGTCCGGATCGATGCCGGTGACGACCTGCCCCAGCCCGAGCGAGGGAGAGTCCATGTAGAGCAGCCGGCCGTGGTCATCGACGTTGTTACTCAGCTGTGCACCCGCCGCCAGGATCTCCGCCTGGCTGACAGCCCGGTCGTCGATGTGGAACCGCTGCTGCGCCTGTTGCTGCCGGTCGCGCCGCGGTTTGTTCGCCTTGAACCGTCCCATCGGGGTCCCCCTTTCACGTGTGATCAGCCAAGCCTCAGCCAGGCGTGAGCGGCGGCACAAGACCGCCTCGCGGGCCGCGGTAGCGCTCCCTGCCCCGCCGCGACACACAAGGCTGCCGACCGGCAAGAGGTCCCGGCGCGGCCGGTCCCCCTTGCCGCTTGCGGCGTTGATCAGGCATTCCACGACGACCTGGCCCCTGGTGTCACACGAACCGGTCGCGGTGCTGTCTGTGCTCTTGACCCCCGACGGCAGGGCGCGGGACGGTCGGTGCGCAACTATGTGCAACCGGCTCGCTCGGGAGGCGATCATGGCGTTAGTTTTTTTCGGGACGGATCCGAACTCGGGTGGAGGGAACTGCCCTGCGGTGTGGGTGGATACCACCACCGCTGAGGGGCCGGAACTGGTTCTGCAGGGCAAGTTCGCCGACGCGGCGACCCGGTCCGCCTGTAGTCAGGACAGTCCGCCGGCGGATGACGAGGGAGTCATCCGTATCCCGGTCCGGATGGTGTCGCAGATCAGGAAGGCGTGTGATGCCGCAGAAGCCGCCGGCTCCCAGCTTTGAGGACCTGCTCGACTCCGCCCGGCAGCACGCCCTGCACCTGGAATTGCGGGACGTCTACGCCGTGGGGGAGGAGCGGGAGGTCTACGACACGTTCCTGCGCGACGGGACCGTGCCCGCGGACAACTCGGAGTATTGGAGCGGGTGGCTGCCGCTGGTGGAGCGGACCGTCGCCCGCGGGGTGAAGGTCCGCCGGGCCCGGATCATCTCCGAGCCCGTCACCGACTACATCCGCTTCGAGCACGCCATCACCGACGCCAACCTCCGCGCCGGCGAAGAAGTCCGCTGGCTGCCCCGCCGCCGCGCCTCCACGCTCGCACTGCCCGGCAACGACTTCTGGCTCATCGACGACCAGGTCGTGCGGTGGAACATCTTCTCCGGTGACGGCCAGGCCCTCGAACCCGACCACACCGAAGACCCCAGCGCGGTCAAGCTGTGTGCCGAGGCGTTCCGCTCGGTGTGGGACCTGGCCACTGCGCACGCCGACTACCGCATCTGACCGACGCACAGCCAAGGGCCGCCACCTCATGACGACCGCCTCCCCATCATCCAGCGCACAGGGGGCCCGCGAGGCGCTCGCCGTGCGGTTGCAGCACCTGCGCAAGGACGCTGGCCTCACCGGGAAGGAGCTCTCCGCCCGGTGCGGCTGGCACCCTGCGAAGACCACCCGCATCCAAAAGGGCGCGGTGCTGCCCTCGGACGCGGACATCCGGGCCTGGTGCATGGCGTGCGGCGCGGACGACCAGGCCGACGACCTGATCGCCACGGCCCGCGCTGTCGACTCGATGTATCTGGAGTGGCGACGGCTGCACCGCAACGGCATGCGCCAGGTCCAGGAGGACTGGTACGCCCTCCACGAGCAGACCCGCCACTGCCGGGTCTACCTCTCCAACGTGCCGCCCGGCTTTCTGTAGACGCCGGCGTTCGCGACGGCCCTCATGAACCAGATCACCGCCTTCCAGGGCACCCCCGACGACGTCGCCGAAGCGGTCGCCGCCCGCGTCGCCCGCTCCCGGTTCCTCTATGAGGGCGGACACCGCTATGTCGTCCTCATGGAGGAGTCCGTCCTGCGCTACCGCACCGCCGACCCCGAGGCGATGCGCGGGCAGCTGCGCCACCTCCTGGCCGTGATGCCGCTCGCCTCCGTCTCGTTGGGAATCATCCCGTTCACCGCACGGCGCACCGTGTGGCCGCTGGAGACTCTTAATGGGTTAAGTCAAGCCGCCTGAACCTCTCCGGCAAGACTTCTCGCGGGGGTTGTAGTCCTTCTCGTAAAGCCGACCGTCCCGGAGCATGGCCCACAGGACGGAGACTCGCTGGCGAGCGACAGCGATCACGGCCTTCTTGTGGCGGCCCTTGTCGTGCATGTAGCCCTTGTACTTGCGCAGGTACATCTCGTTCTCCCACGTTCCCGCGGTTCCGCACGCGATCTGGCTCGACAGGAAGAATGCCCGCTGGAGGGGGCGACTGTACTGGGTCGGGCGCAGGCGGTTTCCGGTGTTCGATCCGGAATCACGGGAGACGGGGGCCATCCCTGACGCGACGGCGAGCCGCCCAGCGGTCGGGAACCTGGAGATATCACCGATCGCCGCGAGAAGTTCGGCCGCGAGAACTCCACCGAAGCCAGGCATGGAAAGGACAATGGGCGCCTGGGGGTGCTGGGAGAGAAGTTCCTTGACCTTCTTCTCCAGCTCCTTCAGTCGAGTGTTCATCTCCGTGATCTTTTGAGCGAGTTCAGCCACCAGCTCGGCCGCCAGGTCTTCTTCACGGGCCGCTGACTCCTGGGACTTAGCGGCTGTCACGGCCTTCTCTGCGATAACGGCCGCCTTCCTCACCCCACGCTTGGCGAGCCAGGCAGTGAGCCTGCTCTCGCCCATACGCCGGATGGCCGCAGGTGTCTGATAGCCGGACAGGAGCACCAGCGGCCCCTCGGACCCAGCGAACTCGAAGGATCGCTCCAGCTCCGGGAAGATGCTGGTGAGTAGAGCTCTCATGCGGTTGATGGTCCTGGTACGTTCGGCTGAGAGGCCGTTGCGGTGGGCCAGGATGAGCGTGAGTTCCTTCGTGACTCTGGGGGGCGCCGGCACAGGGACGGTCTGCCGCCGGAGGCAGCGGGCGAACTCGGCAATGACGTACGAGTCCTTCAAGTCGGTCTTGCCCTGGCCACTGAAGCTCTTCTTGAAAGCCGCGAACTTCGAGCCGCTGACGTACCGCGGGTTCTGACCGTGATTAGCCAGGACTCCCAAGAGCAGAGACGCCGGTCCGTCAATGAGATCGAGAGCCCAAGTCACATGGTCCGAGATGCCCATAACCTCGCCGAATACGGTCAGGATGTCGGACTCGGAGTTGATCACCTTGCGGTTCCACAGCGGCTCGCCGTCGCTGTCAACCACCGTGATCCAGTGGTGTCCTTTGCCTATGTCGATCCCGGCCCATACCTGCGGTGGCCGCTGCGTCATCTCGTCTCTCCAGGTCGATCACGAACGGGGAACGCCAGGCCACCCCCGGAGCAAGTCCGTACAAGCGATCGAGTCGCAGCTCTTAATCAGTTAGTGAGGGTGGCCGGAAGGTCGGCCGACGCAGTCTCCAGGAGTCCTCTGATGGGCAGGCGTTCTAAAGTCGCATCCAACCTTCTGGCTGTAGATACAACGATCATCAGACAGCAAGGGCACCCACCGGCAAGTCCGTACAAGCGATCGAATCGCAACTCTTAATCAGCAGTTCCGGGGCACCCAGAAGGCCGGCCGACGGAGTCACGGTGAGCCCTTTGATGGGCAGGCAGACATTAGTCGCATCCAGCCTTCTTGGCAGGACGCGGAGTTTACAGCCCGACCGGGTGCCCACCTGCACGCCCGTACTGTAGCGATCCTGATCGCAGCTCTTAATTAGCAGCGAAGGCGAGCAGCGGCACCGGTGTACCGGGGCTGCAACTCATGCCCGATCGAGCCTGCTTGAAGGGTACGGGCGTTCTACGTCCACGACGACACGATGGCCGTGGCGGAGACGCTGACGGCGGAGATCAAGGTGAAGCAGCCGCGCGAGCTCGCCGACTACGCGAAGGCGTTCGTCGGCCTCGCGGAGATGGCCGTCTACGGCGACACGGCCCGCGCCCTGATCCGGGCCGCGATCGACGCCCTGGAGTGAACCTCCGCAATTCTCCGCAACTTCGTTGAGGGCGCGGCACGTATCTGCGTAGCGTCGAAGGCACCGACGGACCACCAGCCGGAGAGGCGGGGCCGCATGCGCGCACACACCGACACCACCGCCCCGTCGGAAGGCCGCGGTCTCCAGCTGCCCGCCTACGGCTTTCCCTCCCCGGCCCTGCTGGCCCGCGCGGACCGGGGCTTCGCCCGGTTCCTCGCCCAGCGGACCGGGGACCAGGACGACGGGGCCGACGGCGGCGAGGACACCCAGCGGTGACCGTCGGCCACCTGCGCGATGACGCCCCAGCAGCGAGGCCCGCCATGCACACCAGCACGCACACGGTCCTGTACGACCCCGAAGGACTGATCGAAGCCGGGCTTCCGCTCGACCGCGAACCGTACGAGTGCCTCGTGAAGGCAGTCCTGGCGTGGACCGGCCCGGATGCGCTGGCGGAACGCGACTACGAACAGATCGCCCTCCAGCTCACCGGACACGCCCGTGCTATTGCCTCCGACGTCCGGCGCCGCGCCGACCAGCTGCCGAAGGACAGCGGCCCCCGGGCGCTCGCGGACGTCGTCCTGCGCGAGGCGGAAGGCCGTCTGTCCACGACACTGGAGGGCACCGTTCGATGCGTCCAGAACCGCGCCCGCCTCGTCCGCGCCCTCTACGAACGACTGGATCGCCTGGAGGCCGCACCCGCGATCCGGGCTGACTGAACTGCCAGGGGCTTGCCCGGCCCTGACGGAGCGGTGCCGTGCGGCCGGGGAGGGGGTTGCACCCAAGGGCGGCTGGACAGTGGGCTGGACGGTTGCTTTCAGCGGGGGACCGGAGGTACTGCCGGAGGTGTGGACCCCCCAAATCGGACACCGCCCATTTCTGCAGGTCACCCCTTGTGGGCAAGCCGGTCCCGTGCGCGGACACCTCTTTCCCACGCGATAGCCGAGGGGAAGAGGTCTGCTTCGAGCCCCGGGGCCGACGGGCTGCGGCGGCGGAGGAAACCCCTGGTCGCCCGTTGATCGGGATGGCAGGCTTTGCCTCCACCCGAAGGGAGCTCCGCGATGACCGACAAGCCGGAGACGGAACGCGTCGACTGCTTCGCCCTGCCGGGCCCCGACAACACCCGCATCACATACGTGAAGACCAGCGGCGGGATCAGCGAGACCTGGCACAACCCCGACTGCCCGGCGCTCGCGATCATGCAGATCAACATGGAGGAGGGAAGCAAGCGGGTCCGAGAGCAGGACGCGTGGGCCCAAGGCGTCTTCCCCGCCGCGCACGAGCGGCTCAGGAAGGCCGCCGCCGCGATGCCCGCCGACACCGCCGCCCAGCCCTTCGCCGACGCCCTGAGCGAGCTGGTCCAGGCGCAGGCCGACACCACCGGCTTCGTCGTCCTGCACCGCTGGGGGCGTAGTTCCACGGTCCAGGTGCGCCGTACCTGTGGGCGCAGGGTGCACAGCCTCATGGGGCGCCCGTTCCTCCTGCCTTCAGCCGGGAGCCGACCCGCCCCTGGGGGTGAGGGGAGGGGTGTCGGCGGCACACCGCAGTGCAGACATCTGCCCTGCATGCAACGCGGCCACCTGCAGAAATAGGGCAGAGGTCTGCACTGGCAGGGCAGGGGTCTGCACCTTCGGATGGGGGAGTGACAACCTTCCCGCCCGACCCGAACCTCACCGCCCTCCGCCTGGAGCTCGCGCGGCTGGACCTACGACGAACTCGCCCGCCGCACC
>NZ_JBEOVN010000058.1:0-36136 GCF_040295565.1 Streptomyces sp. NPDC002785
TTGTCGTGGCAGGCCACGCACATGCCGAGCGACCGGGGGATGCAGTACCCCCGGTCCTGCCGGCAGACCGGGCACATACGCCGGGCGGCCATCGCCGCGGCGAGTGCCGCCCGTCGTGCCGGGGTCATCGGGCGCACCGGACGGGCCCGGTCGATCCGGTAGAGGTAGGCGATCAACGGGCCCCTGCGGCGGCGGGGGCGTTCGATCTGGGCGGCGACCTCCTGGCCCCCGGGCCGAAGGCCGAGAGCCCGGAGCTGGCGGCGGGTGGCGTAGCCCTCGGGTGCGAGGCGCCATCGGTAGACAGGGGTGGTTGCCATCGAGCTCACCCCGCCAGGGTGGGCAGTTCGGGGACGCCGTGCGGGGGGTTGGCGAGGCGGCCGTAGACCTTGTGGACGTAGGAGGTGGACCGGGTGGATTTCAACGCGGCTTCGGCGATCGTGTCGCCGTCGATGTAGCACTGCCGGATGACCTCGGCGGCCACTGCGGTGCCCAGCCGGGACCCGCCCCGCTGCTCTTCATCGTCCGGGGTGGATGTCGGGGGGACAGCCAGTGGATACACCCGCTGTGCACCGCAGATGACCGGCAGTTCCGCCACCGGTTCGAGCACCAGAGCCGGTCGCGACGTCTCGGGCACGACCGTGGGGGACGCTGCGGTGGATGCGGGGTGGACGGCCGGGGCGTCCACCGGCTCCACCACGGCGTCCACCTGATCGCGCAAGATGGCGATTCGATCAAGGATCGCGCGCCGGTAGAACGTGATCGCCTCGGCCAGAACGATCAGGAGGACAGGGGGGATGGAGTGGAGGACGAGACCGGCCGGGTCGACCTGCCGGGGCACCCCGAACGCGGCTCCGGCGGGCCAGAGCGAGGCCCAGCAGTTCATCAGCCACGTGCCCAAACCGGCGAACCACCGGAGCACGGTGGCCCAGCCGGAGGGCTGTACCCCGTGTTCCGACAGACGGCCGTCCACGATCAGGACCGCACCGAGCGCGACCGCGACCATCGGGTCCAGCAACCACGCGATCCACACGCTGATGTGATGGTCGATCGCGAACAGGGTCACGTTCGTCGCGGTGAACGCCAGCGCGACCACCGCCACCGCGACCAGAACCTTCGTCAGCCCGGACTGGAGAGACTGCAGCGCCGCGATCTGCCGGGCGACGGGAGTAGTCCGCTTCATACCGCGATCGCCCCCACCACGTCCGTCTCCTCGGCGCGGCCCACGAGGACGTGCCCGTAACCGACCAGGTGGACGGCGACACCGTCCACGACTGCGTCGGCACACAGCCACATCAGGGGACCGCCCCCGCACTGCGTCTCCAGGACCACCTGGGCGGGACTGATGGCCAGAGCGGAGCGCCATGCCTCGAAGTAGCCCAGGTCGTCGTGGACGGACAGCTCCACCCGGTTGGGGTAGATCCTGGAGACCGCCGCGTCGGCGGCCGGCAGGTCGGGGAACCGGTCCGCCAGCGACGCCAGAACCGTGAACGCGGCGGACAGACGGCTCATCATCGGTGCGCTCATGCCGCCACCGCCGAACCGGCCGCGAGGCGCCTGACCGGGCCGCGGCCCGTGCGGCGCGGGCGCCGGCCGTCCGGCACCCGCTTCAGCGGCAGCGTCCGCAACAGCGACTCGGCGTACGCGGCGGTCTCCGGGTCACTCTCGCGGAGCTCCGCGAGTACCTCGTGGGCGACGTCCAGGCGCGCTGCCCGCTCCATGGCGGACTCGACGGCCGAACCGGTGAACAGCTCCAGGTCGATACCGAGCGCAAGCTCGGTGAACTCGGTGGCCGTAACGGCCACGTGACCAGCAACGATGTTCTTCATGGGTCGTTTTCTCCTGAGATGGTTGGACGGCCCGAATGCACCCCCGGAGCGGCTACTCCGGGGGTGCGGCCGTCTGTGCGGGGTGGGTCAGGGGCGGGACAGGACGTACGCCGCGCTGGCGGTCAGCGCGTCGGCTGCGCCTACGGCCGTCTCGCGGCTCGACGCCAGAACCTCGGCGTTCGCGGCGTGGCGCATCTCATACGTGGCGCGGACGGCCGCGTCGATGTCGAGGCGGAGCGTCGGCAGGAGCACCGTGAGTGCGACCTGCGGGGCGGTGATGGCGGAGCGGGTGACGTGGCTTGCCTCGCGGGCTTCGGCCACCTCGGCCGGGGCCGCGCCGGACAGGCGCAGGTCCTCACGCGTCCACATCTTGCGGCGGTGATCCGCCAGCGCGACGCTCAGGTCGCCCAGGGCGGTCATGGCCCGGTCCCGCAGCGCCTGCCGGCGCTGGGCCCTGACCGTGTAGTACTGCTGGATACCGACGACACCGGCACCCAGCACGGTGCCGACGACCGCGACAACAGCGGCAGCGATCTCCATCGAACTCCCCCTCTCGGGGCCGGACTCTCCGGCTCCCCTCAACTCCGCCCGTACAGCCCAGAAGCGAGCCGGACGGGCAGAGGAGGCAACCGGCCGCAGCGTCAGCCGCGGAGTTGGTTGAACATGTGCGTGTCTCCTTCGGAGGCGGCTCCCGTACCAGGTAGAGCCGCTAATCCGTTGTAGGCAGAGACATGACCTTTCGGTCTCGTGCCATCGGGTTGACAAGGGAACCCGTAACCTCCCCCCGACCAACGCGGGGCTCCTGGGTCGTGCAGTTCGAAGCAGCCCAAACAGGGCCCCTCCTGGCGTGGCCGAGCCGCCCCTCTCCGAAAGTTCCGGATCGGGCGGTGGCCACAAGAAGAGACTGGACCGGTGGACCGGTCCAGTCAAGGGATGAGTTTGCTTGCGTCGTTCCCGCTGGATGAATAGATGCTGGTGGGGGGTGGTTTTGGGGTAATAAAAAAAGCTGGACCAGTGGACCGGTCCAGCTCTCTTTGGGCTCGTTGGCTACATCGAGTAGGTGTCTACCTGCTCGAAGAAAGAGGACGGTGTGACGCCTTCCTCGCAGACCAGCGGGCGGCCCTGCTCGTCGTATGCCGTGTGCAGCAGCACGGCTACCGGTGTATTCGGCGGCACACCGAGGCGGTCTGCCTCCGTCTCCGTGGCGAGGCGCACGGTGGTCACGTCCACCCCCTCAGTCGGAGTCCGTCCCGTCTGACGTCGGACGTAGCGCGTTGTCCCCTCGGCGATCGGGGCCGTGTCGGCAAGTCGCGGTGACGCCTCCGCGATCTCAGGAGGAAACCACGCCTCGACGCAGCTATTCGGCGTCCCGTCCGGGAGCTGGAGGATGCGAACGCGCCGAAGCGCCTTCACGTCGGGGGAGAGTCCAAGCGTGGCGGCGACGCGGGCGGGAGGTTCCGCCCAGTCAGGCGTACCGACGCGCTGGAACGGCATCCCGCCCAGGATGCGCGCCGACCCGGCGCGGCGTGCGCCGGCGGGACGTGCCACGGGCGTTTCCGTGACGACGAACCCGGTTCCCTGCTTGGCTACAACCACACCGTCATTACGCAGCACGTCGACGGCCTTGACGGCAGTGGCTCGTGACACATCCCACTGCTCGGCCAGCTCGCGACCCGACGGGATCGTGTCCCCGGGGGCGATCTCACCAGCGGCAATGCGTGCGCGCAGGAACTCTGCGATCTCTTCGTACTTCAGGACTGCCATGGTTTCCCCTAATTCCTGCGCTGGACTGGTCCACCGGTACACACGATACTGCGACCATGTCGAATCTCGAATTGGCTCCCTCCGTGATGCGGTTCTATGGCGAGACGGTCAACGAGGACAGCCGCCTGCGCAGCTCGGCAGACGGTCGGATGGAACTGGTCAGGACCCAAGAACTCCTCCGACGCTTCCTGCCCCCCGCGCCAGCGCGTGTGCTCGACGTGGGCGGGGGGACCGGGATTCATGCTGAATGGCTCGTGAAGGACGGCTACGACGTCGCTCTGGTTGATCCGGTGCCCCGTCACGTTGAGGCCGCGTCGGCGGTGTGCCCAGCGGTCGTAGGCGACGCACGCGAGCTGCCCGAGCCGAACGACAGCTTCGACGTCGTGCAGCTCCTCGGGCCGCTCTACCACCTGCCCGACACCGTCGACCGGCAACGGGCGCTGGCGGAGGCCTCCCGCGTCGCCAAGCCCGGCGGACTGGTCGCCGCCGCCGCGATCAATCGCTATGCGTCGCTTTTCGAGCACGTCACGTACGCCCACCTGCACACCGAACGAATCCGTGCGTCCGTCTCCAAGATTCTGGAGACGGCCGTCTATGACGGTGTGCGGGGATTCACTCTGTCGTATTTCCACCGGGCCGAAGAGCTTGTGACGGAGCTGGTCGCCTCTGGGCTGGAGGGCGTGAAGGTATTCGGCATCGAAGGCCCCGCGTGGTCGCTGGTGAAGGCGGCGGAACAGCAGCCAGGCGAAGGCCCCACGGATGAGCTGATCGCCTCAGCCATGGAGGCGGCCCGCATGGCAGAGCCGTACCCGGAACTCCTCGCCGCCAGCTCGCACCTCTTGGCCGTCGGCACGGTTCCGTCCAACTGCGTCGACTGACGGCCCTGACCTGCGGGCGGAGCTGTGGCGCCGGGCCGTCTGTGGGCCGTCGGAGGGCCGCCGACGACGACCCACAACCACCACCAACGACCGGCACCGTCCGGCCCTGGTGGCCGCTGAGCTGGGCGACGCCCCGGGGCACCTCGGCGTGTCTGCGACACTGGATGGACCATGCCTAAGCCCGGAGAACTCACTTTCGTCGCGCCCCGCGGAGCCAAGAAGCCACCGCGGCACCTCGCCGACCTCACGCCCGCCGAGCGCAAGGAAGCCGTCGCCGCGATCGGCGAGAAGCCGTTCCGCGCCCAGCAGCTCTCCCAGCACTACTTCGCGCGGTACGCGCACGACCCGGCCGAGTGGACCAACATCCCGGCCGGGTCGCGGGACAAGCTCGCCGAGGCGATGTTCCCCGACCTGATGTCCGTGGTCCGGCACATCAGCTGCGACGACGACACCACCCGTAAGACGCTGTGGAAGCTGCACGACGGGACGCTCGTCGAGTCCGTCCTGATGCGCTACCCGGAGCGGGTGACGATGTGCATCTCGTCGCAGGCCGGCTGCGGGATGAACTGCCCGTTCTGCGCGACGGGACAGGCAGGTCTCGACCGCAATCTGTCGACCGCGGAGATCGTCCACCAGATCGTGGACGGCATGCGCGCGCTGCGCGACGGAGAGGTGCCGGGCGGGCCCGCGCGGCTCTCCAACATCGTCTTCATGGGCATGGGCGAGCCGCTCGCCAACTACAACCGGGTGGTCGGCGCGATCCGCCGGCTGACCGACCCGGAGCCGGACGGGCTGGGGCTCTCGCAGCGCGGGATCACCGTCTCCACCGTGGGCCTGGTGCCGGCCATGCTGCGCTTCGCCGACGAGGGCTTCAAGTGCCGCCTCGCCGTATCCCTGCACGCACCGGACGACGAGCTGCGCGACACGCTCGTCCCCGTGAACACGCGCTGGAAGGTGGGCGAGGTGCTGGACGCCGCGTGGGAGTACGCGGAGAAGTCCGGCCGCCGCATCTCCATCGAGTACGCGCTGATCCGCGACATCAACGACCAGGCGTGGCGCGGTGACCGGCTCGGCAGGCTCCTCAAGGGCAAGCGGGTGCACGTCAACCTCATCCCGCTGAACCCGACGCCCGGTTCCAAGTGGACCGCCTCGCGGCCCGAGGACGAGAAGGCGTTCGTCGAGGCGATCGCGGCACACGGAGTGCCGGTGACGGTGCGGGACACCCGTGGCCAGGAGATCGACGGGGCCTGCGGGCAGTTGGCGGCAGCCGAGCGCTGAGGCCACAACGGCCCATGTAACCTGGGCCTGAAATCAACTTCATATTCCGACAGGGGAGCGCCACAGCGCTGAGAGTGCGGCACCGAGAACAGGTCGGCCGCAGACCCTCTGAACCTCGCCCGGGTCATTCCGGGTAGGAAGTTCGGTCATCAACTCATGCTGTTGCGCCCTGCCCGCTTTTCCAGGGGCAGGGCCGCGTCTCTTCCTGGCCAAAACCCAGGAGGAATCCACAATGAGCACCACGCGCAGAACCAAGCAGCTTGCGGCGACGGCTGTCACCGCCGCGCTCGGCGTCACCGCACTTGCCGGATGCGGGAGTTCTGACAAGTCGGACTCCGGTTCCGGCGGTACGAAGAACTCCGGTTCGAAGACCGTGACTCTCGTCACCCATGACTCCTTCAACGCCTCCAAGGATGTGCTCAAGGAGTTCACCGAGGAGACCGGCTACGCCGTCAAGGTGCTGAAAAGCGGCGACGCGGGTGTTGCGCTCAATCAGGAGATCCTGACCAAGGGCTCCCCACGCGGCGATGTGTTCTTCGGCGTCGACAACACCCTGCTCTCCCGCGCTCTCGGTAACGGTCTTTTCACGCCGTACGAGGCGAAGGGCATCGACCAGGTGGCGGCCGGCACCCAACTGGACGCCGAGCACCGGGTAACCCCGATCGACACCGGCGACATCTGCATCAACTACGACAAGAAGTACTTCGCCGACAAGAAGCTCGCTCCGCCGCAGTCCTTCGACGACCTGGCGAAGCCCGCGTACAAGGACCTCCTCGTCACCGAGAACGCCGGGACCTCCTCGCCCGGCCTCGGCTTTCTCCTCGGCACCGTCGCCACCTATGGCGAGAACGGCTACCAGGACTACTGGAAGAAGCTGAAGAGCAACGGCGTCAAGGTCGTCGACGGCTGGGAGCAGGCGTACAACGAGGAGTTCTCCGGCTCCGCGGGCGGCAAGAAGGCCAAGGCCGACCGGCCGCTCGTCGTCTCGTACGCCTCCAGCCCGCCCGTCGAGGTGCTGTACGCGAAGCCGCAGCCGGCCGAGGCCCCGACCGGGGTCGCCACAGGGACCTGCTTCCGTCAGATCGAGTTCGCCGGTCTGCTGAACGGCGCGAAGAACGAGGCGGGCGGCAAGGCCTTGCTGGACTTCCTGATCAGCAAGAAGTTCCAGGAGGACATGCCGCTCAACATGTTCGTGAACCCGGTCACCAAGAACGCGAAGCTGCCAGAGCTCTTCAGCAAGTTCGGCGCGACGGTGGACAAGCCGACGACCGTCGCCCCGGACGAGATCTCCAAGAACCGTGAGCAGTGGGTCCAGTCGTGGTCCTCGCTCGTAGTGAAGTAGCGAAGGCTCCCGTACGCGGAACGGACGCGGGCGGGAAGAGCGAGCACGGGAAGAGCGAGCACGGGGAAGGGCCGCGTGGGAAGAGGCCGCGCGCCCGTTCCGGGCACGCTGACTCCGCGCGCGCAAAGGCGTGGCGCGGGAGCGCGGTGCGGCTCGGCCTGATGGCCGTGCCCGTCGCGTTCTTCGCGCTGTTCTTCGCCTACCCCGTCGCCGCGATCGTAGGTCGCGGGCTGAAGGTGGACGGCGTCTGGCAGTTCGGCCGGATCGGCGAGGTGCTGACCCGGCCGGACATCCGCGACGTTCTCTGGTTCACCACCTGGCAGGCGCTTGCCTCGACCGCCCTGACCCTGCTGATCGCGCTGCCCGGCGCCTATGTCTTCGCCCGCTTCGACTTTCCCGGTAAACAACTGCTGCGGGCGGTCGTCACCGTGCCGTTCGTCCTGCCGACCGTTGTCGTCGGGACGGCTTTCCTTGCGCTTGTGGGACGCGGCGGGTTCCTCGACGAACTCTGGGGCGTACGGCTCGACACCACCGTCTGGGCAATTCTGCTTGCCCATGTCTTCTTCAACTACGCGGTGGTCGTACGGACCGTGGGCGGGCTGTGGTCACAGCTCGACCCACGACAGGAGGAGGCCGCCCGGGTGCTGGGCGCCGGACGGTTCGCCGCCTGGCGGCGTGTCACCCTGCCGGCCCTCGCGCCCGCCGTGGCCGCTGCCGCGCTGATGGTCTTCCTCTTCACCTTCACCTCCTTCGGGGTCGTACAGATCCTCGGCGGCCCGGGGTACTCCACGCTGGAGGTGGAGATCTACCGGCAGACCGCCCAACTGCTCGCCCTGCCGACAGCCGCAGTGCTGACGCTGGTGCAGTTCGCCGCGGTCGGTGCGATCCTCGCCGTGCACGCGTGGACCGTACGGCGCAGGGAGACCGCGCTGAAGCTGGTCGACCCGGCACGGACCGCCCGCAGGCCGCGCGGCGCCGGGCAGTGGGCGCTGCTCTGCGGGGTACTGCTGACCGTGCTCGTGCTGATACTGCTGCCGCTCGGGGTGCTGGTCGAGCGCTCGCTGAGCACACCCGGCGGCCATGGCTTCGACTTCTACCGCGCCCTGCAGTCCGCCGACGCCGGCGGCGGTACGTTCCTGGTCGCACCGCTCGAAGCGATCTGGAACTCAACTCAGTACGCACTGGTCGCGACCGTCATCGCGCTGGTCATCGGCGGGCTCGCCGCCGCGGCGCTGACCCGGCGTGCGGGGCGGCTCGTCCGCGGCTTCGACGCCTTGCTGATGCTGCCGCTCGGGGTGTCAGCGGTCACCGTCGGCTTCGGCTTCCTGATCACCATGGACAAGCCGCCGCTGGATCTGCGGACTTCATGGATTCTGGTGCCGCTCGCCCAGGCGCTGGTCGGTGTGCCCTTCGTCGTACGGACCATGCTGCCGGTCCTGCGGGCGGTGGACGGCCGGCTGAGGGAGGCGGCCGCGGCGCTCGGGGCGTCGCCCCTGCGGGCCTGGCGGGAGGTCGATCTGCCGCTGGTGCGGCGGGCGTTGCTGGTCGCGGCCGGCTTCGCGTTCGCCGTGTCGCTCGGTGAGTTCGGCGCGACGGTGTTCATCGCACGGCCCGACCGCCCGACGCTGCCGGTGGCCGTGGCCCGGCTGCTGGGGCGGGCCGGGGAGCTCAACTACGGCCAGGCGATGGCCCTCAGCACCATTCTGATGGTGGTCTGCGCGGTCTCGTTGCTGCTGCTCGAACGTATCCGCACGGACCGATCCGGGGAGTTCTAGAGATGCTGACACTGGAATCGGCCACAGTTCGCTTCGGTGAGCGGGCGGCGCTCGACACAGTGGATCTGGAGGTCGTCGAGCACGAGATCGTGTGCGTGCTGGGGCCGAGCGGCAGCGGCAAGTCGACCCTGCTGCGGGTGGTCGCCGGACTGCACCCGCCGGACGGCGGCCGGGTGCTGCTGGACGGCGCGGACCAGGCCGGGGTGCCGGTGCACCGGCGCGGACTCGGCCTGATGTTCCAGGACCACCAGCTGTTCCCGCACCGGGATGTCGGCGCCAATGTCGCCTTCGGTCTGCGGATGCACGGGGTGTCGCGGCGCGATCAGGAGCGCAGGGTCGGTGAACTCCTCGACCTGGTGGGCCTGCCAGGAGCCGAACGGCGGGCCGTCGCCACGCTGTCCGGCGGCGAGCAGCAGCGTGTCGCCCTCGCGCGGGCGCTCGCGCCGAGCCCGAAGCTCTTGATGCTGGACGAGCCGTTCGGCCAGCTCGACCGCGGCCTGCGTGAACGGCTCGTCGTCGAACTGCGCACGCTCTTCGGACGGTTGGGTACGACGGTGCTCGCCGTCACCCACGACCAGGGCGAGGCGTTCGCCCTCGCCGACCGGGTGGTGGTGATGCGCGACGGGCGGATCGCCCAGGTGGGCACCCCACGGGAGATCTGGCAGCAGCCCGCCTCCGCCTTCGTCGCCCGGTTCCTCGGCTTCGACAACGTGGTGGGGGCGACGGTGGCCGGCGCGGTCGCCGACACGGTGTGGGGCAAGGTGCCGGTGCTCAAGGGCTCGTCGCAAGGGGCGTGCGATCTGCTGGTGCGCCCGGCCGGGGTCCGGATCGGCTCCCCGGACGGGGGGCTGCGCTGCACGGTCGGGACGCGTACGTTCCGGGGCAGCCATGTCGCCGTACAGCTGACACCGGTGGGCGGTCCGGTCCTGGAGGCGGAGTGCGCGCTGCGGGACGCCCCGGAGGAGGGTGCGACGGTCGGGGTCCGCTTCGACGCGGCGGAGACCGTCGTCCTGCCCGCCGTCTTCTGACCGGCTTCGCACGTCCGGCGCAGGGCACGGCCACGTTCACTTGACCGGCGCAGCCGTGTCCGACGATCCCGCATGCCGTTTCCCGGCGTTCGAAAGTGCTGGAGCGGCCCGGACCGATCACACGCGGCGGGTCTGCGCCGTGGTGTCCGTGCAAGCTGGAGGAGGACACGCGGCAGATCCGGAACGACTCCGAGAAGGACGGGAACAATGACTGAGTCAGCACGTGAGGGCATCGACATCACCCGCATCCTCGACGCTTCGCGGGAACTGGTCTTCGAGGCCTGGACGACGCCCGAGCACTTCGCCGCCTGGTACGGCGGGGACGCCGAGGTGCCGCTCGACCGGGTGTCGTTGGATGTCAGGCCGGGCGGCGCCTGGAGCCTGGTCATCGTGGTGCCGGGCACCGAGATGCCCTTCCACGGGGTCTACCGCGAGGTCGTCGCTCCCGAGCGGCTGGTGTTCACGCTGAAGGACGCCGCCGCACCCGCCGACATCGAGGGCGAGACCGTCACCTTCACCGACCGCGGCGACAAGACCACCGAAATGGTCTTCAAGCAGCGCGGCGGCAATCTCACGGCCGAGCAGTACGCGGCGGCCGAGGACGGGTGGGAGGCCTTCTTCGACGCGCTCGTGGCCCGTCTCGCGTCCCTCTGAACCGGCCTCGGCCTACCGCTTCGCCGACAACCGGGCGAGCTACTCGGGAGCCTCGTCCACCGTGCCGACGAGCGCGATACGGGACTCCATCGGCCGGCTGTCGGCCGGCGTGCGCAGCAGTGGCCACGCGGGCGGCTCCCGCGTCGAGTGGGCGCGGCCGACCAGCACCACCGGGGTCGGCCTGCCGCGGGAGCCGTAATAGTTCGGCGTCGCGTTGTCGAAGATCTCCTGTACGGTGCCGGCCGCGCCCGGCAGGAAGATCACGCCCGCCGTGCAGCGGGCGAGCAGCCCGTCCTGGCGGCCGGGGTGCACGGGCGTGGCCGGGACGCGGCGTCCTCAGGCCGTCAGCGGCAGCGCCGCCAACTCGGCGACCAGCCAGGTCAACGGGACGAAGACGACCAGCAGCGCGGCGGCGCGCAGGGCCGTCGCGGCCCACAGCGCCGAGGCCGGGGCACCCAGCCGCAGCAGCGCCTGCGCCGTCCGGGAGCGGTCCTGCTTGGCCTCAAGTGCCGAGGTCAGCAGCGTCGCCGACGTACAGCCGAGGACGAGCACCGCGCCCAGTGCTGTGAGCGGGCCGAAGGGACGCGGCCCCGTCCCGTACAGCGCGTGGGCGGCGATCACCGCGGAGAGCACCGCGCAGACCACACCGAGCGGCCCGCCGATCCGGCGCGCCTCGTCCATCAGCACCCGGCCGGCCAGCAGCCGTACGGCGCCGGGGCGCACCGCCTGCAGCAGCCGCCCGCAGAGATACGCCAGGCCGGGTCCGGCCATGGCCAGGCCGATCGCCGTCAGCGTCCACCCCGCCAGCACTCCGGCCGGGGTGGCGTCGAGCCCGCCGGGGAGGGGGAGCAGGCCGCGCCCGTCGTCACGGCTCAGATACGTCTCGACGGCGAGGCCGGTCGCGGTCAGCGCCACCCCCCACGGCAGCCCGGTCGGGGGCGCCGCCGGAGCGGGCGACCGGTCCTCCGGCGCGTCGTCCGAGGAGATGTCGTCCGGGACCGTTGTCGAGACCGGCCGGGTGCGCAGCGCCAGCCCGCTGGCCGTCGCCGCGGCCACCGGGACCAGGGCCAGCAGCACGAGCACGGCCGCGAGCGGCAGCGGGGTGTCCGCGTCGAGCAGTCCTGCCGCCGCACCGTCGAACGGCAGCCCGGACAGATTGCCGCGCAGATGCAGGAAGAACAGCAGCGCCACCATCGACCCGAGGGTGCAGGAGACGGCTGTGGAGACCGCGGCCAGCACGGTGAGCCTGACCGGCCCGAGGCCCATGGCGGACAGCCCGGAGCGCGGCCGGGTGCTCGGGTCCGTACGGGCCACCGCGACCGCGAACTGCACGGTGGCGGCGAGCGGTACGAGGCACCACAGCAGCCGCAGCACGGCCGCGGTGGAGTGCGCAGGGTGCCCCGATGCATAGCCCAGGGCGCACAGCAGCAGGAAGCCGACCCCGGCGGAGGCGGCCGCGACCAGCAGGCGCCGCATCAGGACCAGCGGATGGGAACCCCGGGCTAGACGGAGAGCGAGCACGCCGCCCTGCCCTCTGCATCGGATACGGCGGGCAGGGCGACGGTGGCGACGGGGCGGCCGTCCAACAGCGGGACCGTACGGTCGGCGAGGGCGGCGACCTCCGCGTCGTGGGTGGCGAGCACGACCGTGATGCCGTGCGAGCGGGCCGCGCTCGTGAGGGTGCGCAGCACATGCGTCCGGTCGGTGAGGTGCAGGGTCGCGGTCGGCTCGTCGGCGAAGATCACCGAGGGTGAGGCGGCCAGCGCACGGGCCACGGCGATCCGCTGGCGCTGCCCCTGGAGCAGAGTGTGCGGTCGCTGCTTGGCGCACACGCCGATGTCCAGCCGCTCCAGCCACTCCAGGCCGGCCTTCTTCGCCTCCCGGTGCGAGGCGCCGCGCAGCAGCAGCGGAAGAGCCACGTTCTCCCAGGTGTTCAGCTCCGGTACGAGCTGGGGCTCGGGGGCGATCCAGCCGAATTTGTCGCGGCGCAGCCGTTCGCGGAGCCGGGGGCCCATGGTGTGGACGGGGATGCTGTTGAACCACACCTCGCCCTGCTGGGGCACCAGTTGACCGGAGAGGCAGTGCAGCAGGGTCGTCTTGCCGCTGCCCCTGGGGCCGGTCACGGCGAGGATCTCGCCGTCGCGGACACCCATGGAGACTCCGCCGAGCGCGGGTGAGCCGTTGTGGGAGTGGTGCAGGGAACGCGCCCAGATCACGTCGTTGTCCGGCGGGGCCGCCATGGCGTACACCTCGGTTCAGATCGTATGTCCCGTCCCCCTTACGGGGGACGAAGAGGGGGCCGATCGGTCACTCGGCACCGTAAGGATTCGAACCGCGGTGTGGGCACAGCACACGGCCCGGGTGCGCTCCATCCCACTCGAATGGGCGCATCCGGGCCGTGTGGACCGTATGAAATGACCGCTGGAAGCCGGTCAAGCGGTGGTCGAGCTGCAGGGCCGTCCGGCGGATTACGGCCGGACAGGGGCGACCGGCTGCCCGATCCGTGGTCGGTCAGCCGGTCGAACCGGCGGTCAGAGCTTGGTCCATGCCTCCGTGAGGACGGTCCGCAGAATGCCCTCGATCTCGTCGAACGTCGCCTGATCGGAGACCAGCGGCGGCGCGAGCTGGACGACCGGGTCGCCACGGTCGTCGGCCCGGCAGTACAGACCGTTGTCATACAGCGCCTTGGAGAGGAAGCCGTACAGGACGCGCTCGGTCTCCTCGTCGCTGAAGGTCTCCTTGGTCGCCTTGTCCTTCACCAGCTCGATGCCGTAGAAGAAGCCGTTGCCGCGGACGTCGCCGACGATCGGGAGGTCGAGCAGCTTCTGCAGCGTCGTGTAGAACGCGTTCTCGTTGTCCAGGACGTGCTGGTTGAGGCCCTCGCGCTCGAAGATGTCGAGGTTGGCGAGGCCGACCGCCGCGGAGACCGGGTGGCCACCGAAGGTGTAGCCGTGCAGGAAGGTGTTGTCACCCTCGTAGAACGGCGCGGCGATGCGGTCCGAGACGATGCAGGCACCGATCGGGGAGTAGCCCGAGGTCATGCCCTTGGCGCAGGTGATCATGTCCGGTACGTAGCCGAACTTGTCGCAGGCGAACATCGTGCCGAGACGGCCGAAGGCGCAGATGACCTCGTCGGAGACGAGCAGCACGTCGTACTTGTCGCAGATCTCGCGCACGCGCTGGAAGTATCCGGGCGGCGGCGGGAAGCAGCCACCGGCGTTCTGCACCGGCTCCAGGAAGACCGCGGCGACGGTGTCCGGGCCCTCGAAGAGGATCTCCTGCTCGATCTGGTCGGCGGCCCAGCGGCCGAAGGCCTCCGGGTCGTCGCCGTGGATCGGGGCGCGGTAGATGTTGGTGTTCGGCACCTTGTGCGCGCCGGGGACCAGCGGCTCGAAGGGGGCCTTCAGGGCCGGCAGGCCGGTGATCGACAGGGCGCCCTGCGGGGTGCCGTGGTAAGCGACCGCACGCGAGATGACCTTGTACTTGGTCGGCTTGCCCTGGAGCTTGAAGTACTGCTTGGCCAGCTTCCAGGCGGTCTCGACGGCCTCGCCGCCACCGGTGGTGAAGAAGACCTTGTTGAGGTCGCCCGGCGCGTAGTCGGCGAGGCGCTCGGCCAGCTCGACGGCCTTCGGGTGGGCGTAGGACCAGACCGGGAAGAAGCCCAGCTCCTGGCCCTGCTTGTACGCCGCCTCGGCGAGCTCGTGCCGGCCGTGACCGGCGTTGACCACGAACAGGCCGGACAGGCCGTCGAGGTAGCGCTTGCCCTGGTCGTCGTAGATGTAGGTGCCCTCGCCACGCACGATGGTGGGAACGGGCGCGTTCTCGTAGTCCGACATGCGGGTGAAATGCATCCACAGGTGGTCGTACGCGGTTCGGCTGAGGTCCTTGCTCACGGCTATCGGGTTCCCCACATGTAGGTCTGCTTCTTGAGCTTCAGGTACACGAAGCTCTCGGTGGAGCGCACACCGGGGATGGCCCGGATGCGTTTGTTGATCGTTTCCAGCAGGTGGTCGTCGTCCTCGCAGACGATCTCCACCATCAGGTCGAAGGAGCCCGCGGTCATCACCACGTACTCGCACTCGGCCATCGCCGACAGCGCCGAGGCGACGGGATCGAGGTCGCCGTCGACATTGATGCCGACCATCGCCTGCCGCCGGAATCCCACGGTGAGCGGGTCCGTGACGGCGACGATCTGCATCACGCCCTGGTCGAGCAGCTTCTGGACGCGCTGTCGTACGGCCGCCTCGGAGAGGCCGACGGCCTTGCCGATCGCGGCGTACGGACGGCGCCCGTCCTCCTGGAGCTGCTCGATGATTGCGAGGGATACGGCATCGACTGCTGGGGACGATCCGTTCCCGGTCCTGGAGTCTGCGCTGCGACTGGCCACACATCCACTGTGCACCGGGACTCGTCGGTCTGGCAACCCCAAATCGATGAAATTCGTTGTCTGAGGGTCTCGATCTCACTGAATCCGAAGTTCACGGCGGTTGGGCATGTCGAAAGCGACACCTGAGCGACTAGGCTGGTCATCTCATCCACTGGACGTGTCGACAGGAGGGGTGGTTGTGACCACCGAGGTGCGCCGTCTGCGCAACTACATCAACGGAGAGTTCCGGGACGCCGCTGACGGGCGGACCATCGATGTGGTCAACCCGGCGACGGAAGAGGTCTACGCGACCTCGCCGCTCTCCGGCCAGGCCGATGTCGATGCCGCGATGGAAGCCGCCGCGGCCGCTTTCCCCGCCTGGCGCGACGCCACGCCCGCCGAGCGTCAGAAGGCCCTGCTGAAGATCGCGGACGCCTTCGAGGAGCGCGCAGAGGACCTCATCGCCGCCGAGTCGGAGAACACGGGCAAGCCGATCGCGCTCACCCGCACCGAAGAGATCCCGCCGATGGTGGACCAGATCCGCTTCTTCGCGGGCGCAGCGCGGATTCTCGAAGGCCGCTCGGCCGGCGAGTACATGGAGGGCCTCACCTCCATCATCCGCCGCGAGCCGGTCGGCGTCTGCGCGCAGGTCGCGCCGTGGAACTACCCGATGATGATGGCCGTCTGGAAGTTCGCCCCGGCGCTCGCCGCGGGCAACACCGTCGTCCTCAAGCCGTCCGACACCACCCCGGCGTCGACCGTGCTGATCGCCGAGATCATCGGTCAGATCCTCCCCAAGGGAGTCTTCAACGTCATCTGCGGCGACCGCGACACCGGCCGCGCGATGGTCGAGCACCCGACCCCGGCGATGGCCTCCATCACGGGTTCGGTGCGGGCCGGCATGCAGGTCGCCGAGTCCGCCGCCAAGGACGTCAAGCGGGTCCACCTGGAGCTCGGCGGCAAGGCCCCGGTCGTCGTGTTCGAGGACACCGACATCGCCAAGGCCGTCGAGGGCATCTCCGTCGCGGGCTTCTTCAACGCGGGCCAGGACTGTACGGCCGCGACCCGCGTCCTGGTCCACGAGTCCATCCATGACGAGTTCGTCACCGCCCTCGCCAAGGCCGCCGCCGACACCAAGACGGGGCAGCCGGACGACGAGGACGTGCTGTACGGCCCGCTCAACAACGCCAACCAGCTCAAGCAGGTCAGCGGCTTCATCGAGCGGCTCCCCGCCCACGCCAAGGTCGAGGCGGGCGGCCACCGGGTCGGTGAGAAGGGCTACTTCTACGCCCCGACCGTCGTCTCCGGCCTCCAGCAGGACGACGAGATCATCCAGAACGAGGTCTTCGGCCCGGTCATCACCGTGCAGAAGTTCACGGACGAGACCCAGGCCGTCGCGTACGCCAATGGCGTCGAGTACGCCCTGGCCTCCTCGGTGTGGACCAAGGACCACTCCCGCGCCATGCGGATGTCCAGGAACCTCGACTTCGGCTGCGTGTGGATCAACACCCACATTCCGCTCGTGGCCGAGATGCCGCACGGCGGATTCAAGAAATCCGGCTACGGCAAGGACCTCTCCGCGTACGGCTTCGAGGACTACACCCGCATCAAGCACGTCATGACCTCGCTCGACGACTGAGTCTTCGTCAGCTTCGGTGTACGGCCCCGGGCCTGAGCCCGGGGCCGTTCCCGTTTCCGTTCCCGGCATCGGCATCGGCATCGACAGGGTGTGCGGACGGAGCGCGTACCGCTGGACGGTTGGTCCATTGCCCACGCCTGGCCCGACCGGCATCCTTCGCAGGTGCGAGCAATCCCGAAGAACCCCATGTCCCGCCGGTCCCTGCTGCGCGCCTTCGGGGCCACAGCGGCCGGTGTATCGCTGGCCGGCTGCGGAGTGCCCGCCGCCTATGTGGAGCCCGGTGACCGCGCCGGACGCGACACCTCGGCGAGCGACCACACCCTGCACTTCGCGAACTGGCCCCTCTACATCGACACCGACGACAAGAACGCGTCGAAGCGGCCCACCCTCGACGCGTTCAGCAAGCGGACCGGGATCTCCGTCACGTACACCGAGGAGATCAACGACAATGACGAGTTCTTCGGGAAGATCAGCCCGGCCCTGATGAACCACCAGGAGACCGGCCGGGACCTGATCGTCATCAGCGACTGGATGGCCGCCCGGTTCGTACGGCTCGGCTGGGTGCAGGAGATGGACCGGGCCAAGCAGCCCAACGTAGCCAAGTACCTCGATCCGCAGCTTCGTTCGCCCGCCTACGACAAGGGCCGGACGCACAGCGTCCCCTGGCAGTCCGGGATCACCGGCATCGCGTACAACCGCAAGAAGCTCGGCCGCGAGATCAAGCACATGAGCGATCTGTGGAAGGACGACCTGCGCGGCAGGGTGACGCTGCTGTCCGGGCTCGACGAGTCCTTCGCCCTTCTGATGCAGGGCAACGGCGTCGACGTCACCCGCTGGAAGCGGGACGACTTCTACGAGATGTGCGACCAGGTGGAGAAGCTGGTGAAGAAGAGGCACATCCGCCGCTTCACCGGCAACGACTACATCAAGGACCTGGCGACCGGCGACGTGCTGGCCTGCCAGGCCTACTCCGGCGATGTCATCCAGCTCCAGGCCGACAACCCGGAGATCGAGTTCGTGGTGCCCGAGGAGGGTGCCGAACTCTGGGCGGAGTCCCTCATGATCCCCAACCTCGCCCGCCACAAGCGCAACGCCGAGAAGCTCATCGACTACTACTACGAGCCCGAGGTCGCTGCGGAGCTGGCGACCTGGGTCAACTACGTCTGCCCCGTCCCCGCCGCCCGCGACGTGCTGGCCTCCTCCAAGGACCAGGAGACCGCCGCGCTCGCCGAGGAACCGCTGATCTTCCCCGACGAAGCGATGCGCAAGCGGCTGGCGATCGCCCGCGACATCACGTCCGAGGAGCGTACCGAGTTCGCGAAGAAGTGGAACTCCGTCGTCGGGTTGTGAGCCGTACCGGGGGTGGTCGCTCGTTACGGGGCTACCTCGGGGACCGGGCCGGTCTGATGGACGACACGGTCGGCCGGCTGCGATCGCGCCTGCTGACGGACGGGAACGGCTCACGCATGCCCGGCATCAATCTGTAATCTGCAAGCTTTTGGAGGACGCTGTACCGGACAAAGGAGTTCACTTGTTACGCCTTCAAGCAGTGAGCAAGCGCTATGGCCGTGGCGATTGGATCCTGAGAGACGTCGACGTGGAGGCCCCGGCCGGAGAGGTCGTGGCGTTCGCAGGCGGGAACGGATCGGGAAAGTCGACCCTACTGCGGATCGCAGTGGGCCTGTCCCGGCCGACCCGCGGCACGGTGGCCACGCGGCCAGCGGTCGTCGGCTACGTCCCCGACCGCTTCTCCCCCAACGAACGCATGTCGGCCGTGGCGTACTTGACGCATATGGGCCGGGTTCGCGGACTGTCCACCTCGGCCGCCTCGTCGCGGGCCAACCAGCTGCTGGACCGGCTGGCCCTGGTGGGCGGCAAACAGGCCCCCCTGCGGAGCCTGTCGAAGGGCAACTCGCAGAAGGTCGCGCTGGCCCAGGCCCTCCTGGTCGAACCCGGTCTGCTCGTCCTGGACGAACCGTGGTCCGGGCTGGACGCGGACGCCCACGGCGTGCTGGCCGAGATCACGACCGAGGTCGCCGGCTCCGGGGGCACGGTCGTCTTCACCGACCACCGCGAGTCGGTGACCAGGGCCCGGGCCACCCGGACCTACCTGGTCAGCAAGGGCCACGTGGCGTTGCGGGGGCCGGAGCCCTGGGCCACCGAGTACCGGCTCTCGTCCGACGTCGTCCTGACCACGCGCCAGGACGGCCGTGTGCCGCAGGACCCCAAATGGGAGGAACTGGACGGTGTGCTGGCGGTGAGCCGGCAGGCGTCCGGAATCAGGGTGAGAGTGGCCCGCGAGTCCACCGACGCCCTGCTGATCACCGCGCTCCAGCACGGCTGGTCCGTCGAGCGGGTGACAGGGACGGTCATGGACCACGACCGTACGCCGGACGCCGCGACGAACGGAGACCTGCGGTGATCGCGCTCATCCGCTACACCTTCGCCACCGTGCTGCACACGCAGCGCTACCTCGCCCCACTGCTCCTGTTCATGGGCGTGATGGGCGTACTGACCGTCAACGGCAGCGGCCCGCTGCCCCCCGCCTACGCCTCCTCCGCCGGCGCGCTGTTCGTCTGCTCGACATGGCTGACCATCGCGCTGATGAGCCTGGACGACCCGTCGCAGCGGGCGATCGTCGTCGTCACCTCCGGCGGCCGGTCACTCACCGTCCTCCTCTCGGCGATCGGCACAGCTCTGCTGAGCTGTCTGGTCCTGATGGTCTTCGGCCTGATCTTCCCGCTGTGGATGGGCAACTACGTCGTCACCACGGCCGATCTCCTGCTCGGCCTCGAAGCCCAGCTCGCCTGCGCGCTCGTGGGCATCGCCATCGGTGTGCTGTGCTCACGGCTGGTCTTCAAACGACAGGGTTACGCACTGGTCGCCGCCCTCGCACTGGTGATGGGAGCCCTCTTCGCCAAGGGCATGCCTCCGGTCAACCAGCTGTTCACCCTGATGGCCACGACCCCCGACGCGACGAAGCTGCTGGGACCCACGGGCGGCATGCTGCTGATCTCCGCCCTGATCCTGGCCGTGTTCACAGCCGTCACGCAGTTCGTCGCCGCGCGCAGGGAGTAGGCCGCCGCCGCGGGCGTGCCCCTTCACGAGCCGCTGGACGGGCCGGACCCCCACGCCGGTCCCGGGTGCCCGGCGAGCAGTCGCCCTATCCGTTCCCGCACCTGGAGCGCAACGCTGTCGAGGCCGCGCAGCGCCCGGGCGCGCGCAGGGCGTCCGCCTCGCCGGGCGACAGGTGCGCTGGGTCGACAGGGACAGGGCGCAGGTCAATCGCGCGCTCGTGCCAACTACGAATCCCGGTCACAGGCGGCGTAAATCGCCGGTAAACACGGGCGTACGCTGCGGACATGAGCGAGCGAAGAGCCCTGCAAAGGCGCATACGCGTGTGGTTGGTCGTCTTTATCGTCTGTCTGGTGCTGAGCGGGCTGACCGCCTTCCCGCTCGTCCATGAACTCCACTGGGCCGAGGATCTGTTGAAGTCCTCGGCCTCCCCGGTTCCCGAGCACTTCCCGGCCCTGATGGAGTGGATCACCCGGGTCCGCACCGGTCTCGACGAGGCCGACGCGAAGTACCCCTTCGTGCTGTACGGCACCGACTGGCTGGCCTTCGCGCACCTCGTCATCGCAGTCGCCTTCTACGGCCCCTACCGAGACCCGGTCCGCAACATCTGGGTCATCGAGTTCGGCATGATCGCCTGCGCCGGGATCATCCCGCTCGCGCTGATCTGTGGACCGATCCGCGACATTCCCTTCTGGTGGTCGGTCGTCGACATGTCGTTCGGCGTCTTCGGGGTGATCCCGCTGCTGGTCGTCCACCGCAAGATCAAGCGGCTGGAGGCCATGGAGCGGACACCGCAGCCGGTGCCCGCCCCGACGGCCGCGCCGGTGGTCTGAGTCAGCCGGACGACGGGGCGCCGAAGGCGGCCACCACGATGTTCATGGCCGTGGGATTCATGCCCTCACCCTTCGCGTCCGTCGCGTTGACGCTGTAGACGAGGGTCCGGGAGAGATCACGGGTGGCCGCGATGGCCGTGTTGTAGCCCCAGCGGCCACCCGTCTTGCCCCAGACCTCGCGCCCGCCCAGCTTCATCACCGACAGACCCACGCTGTACGCGGCAGGGCCGCCCGTGCCGTACTCGCGCACCGACGCGCCGGGCAGCGTGAACATCTCCTCCAGCAGCGGACCGCGCACCACCTGCCCGCGGAACAGCGCCCGGGTGAAGTGCTCCAGGTCGGCGGTGGTGGAGATCAGGTCACCCGCCGCCCAGGCGTCCGTCGCCCCCCACACCGACACATCGCGCAGTTCGCCGGTCCCGTCGGTCCCGGTGAAGATCTGGTAGCCGTGGTTGTACGGGCCGCGGATCGTCGGGTCGGTGCCGGGGAAGTACGTGTCCTTCAGGTGCAGAGGCTTCAGGATGCGGCGGGAGACCTCCGCCGCGTAGGTGTGGCCGGTGACCTTCTCGATCAGCAGGCCAGCCACGGTGTAGCCGATGTTGGCGTAGTGCTGCTGCGTACCGGGCGCGAAGTCCGGCTCGTGGGACGTGGCTTCGCGTACCGTGTCCGCCGCGCCGTGCAGGTCGAAGCGGTGTGCATACCACTCGTCCAGGGTGTCGCCGCCGGAGCCGACAGACGGGATGCCGCTGGTGTGGTTCAGCAGCTGGCGCACCGTGATCTTCCGGTACGTCGCAGGGATCAGCTCCGGCAGATAGTGCCGGGCCGCGCGGTTCAGGTCGAGCTTCCCCTCGCCTGCCAACTGGAGCACGACGGCGGCAGTGAAGACCTTGGTGACCGAACCGGCCCGGAAGCGGGCGTCCCGGTCCGCCGGACGGTTGGACTCCAGGTCGTGGACACCGGAACTGCCCCACCAGTTGCCGTCGGTGCCCGCGACCCGTACGAGTGCGGCTGTGGCGTCGGCCTTCGGCAGCCCGGCGATCGCGGCGCGCAGGGCCTTCGCGTCCAGGGCCTTGGCGTCCGGCGCCTCCTGGATGGGCGTGACGGCGGCCACCGGAGCGCGGGCCGCCGCGAGCGCCGGTCCGGCCGGACCGGTGGCGATGCCGAGGACCAGGGCGGTGGCGACGACAGTACGGGTGGCGCGGGCGTTCATGTCAGGTGCCTCCTGGGCGTGGGATCCGTAACTGCTGCTGGACTCCATCCTGTTGATCCGCAGGCCCCGGCGGATCACCCGGCCGAGCGGTCCTCGGCGTGAGCTCCTCTCACCTGTGCGGGGGAGACGGGGGCGCTTGTCCCTCCGGAGAGGGAGTCACGACACCGCATTCGTACGCACAGATCACCGCCTGGATCCGGTCGCGCAGACCCAGCTTGGACAGCACGTTGCCGACATGGGTCTTCACCGTGTGCTCGCTGACGACCAGCGCGGCCGCGATCTCCGCGTTCGACAGCCCGCGGGCCAGATGCAGCAGCGTCTCGTGCTCCCGGGCGGTCAGTACGTCCAGGCGCGCCGACGGTCCCACAGCCGAGGCGGCCGGGCGCGAGGTGTACTCCTCGATCAGCCGCCGCGCCACCGACGGCGCCAGCAGCGAGTCCCCGGCCGCCACCACCCGTACCGCGTGCACCAGGTCGTCGCGGCGTACGTCCTTGAGCAGGAAACCGCTCGCGCCCGCGTGCAGCGCCTCGTAGACGTACTCGTCGGAGTCGAACGTGGTCAGCATGACCGTCCGGCAGCCGGTCTCGGCGTTGATGGTGCGGCAGGCCTCGATGCCGTCCGTGCCGGGCATCCGGATGTCGAGCAGCGCCACCTCGGGGCCCAGCCGCCGCACCGCGTCGACCGCCGCGGCCCCGTCGCCCGCCTCGGCCACCACCTCGATGTCCGGCTGAGCGTCCAGGATCATCGCGAAGCCGCTGCGCACCAGCTCCTGGTCGTCGGCCACCACCACGTGGATCGTCAACTTCCCACTCCTGTCTGTGTCTGGGGCTGCGTCCGCGTCTGCGTCTGCGGGATCGTCACCCGGACCCGGAACCCCCGGCCGCCCGGGCCCGGGCCGGTGTCGGCCGTGCCGCCGTGTGCGGCGGCGCGTTCCCCGATGCCGATCAGACCCATGCCGACGCCGCCCGCGGAACCGCACCCGTCATCGGTGACCGTGATGATCAACGCCCTCGTACCGTAATCCAGTTGAACGGAGACCGTGTCGGCGGCGGCATGTTTGACCACGTTCGTCAGAGCCTCCTGCACGATCCGGTAGACGGTGGCCTCGACAGCCAGGCCGAGCGGGCGGGCCGGGCCCGTGACCTCGTACGAGATCTCCAGACCGCTGCCGCGTACCCGCTCGACCAGTCCGGGCAGTTCGTCCACTACGGGCTGAGGCTCGCGCGGCGCGCCCGGCAAGCTCTCGTTCTCGCGCAGCACGCCGAGCATCCGGCGCAGCTGCACCATGGCGTCCCGCCCCGTCTCCGAGATCGCGTCGAACGCCGCCTCGGCGCGCTCCGGTGCCGTGCGCACCGCCACCGGTCCGGCCTCCGCCTGCACGATCATCAGGCTCACCGCGTGGGACAGGATGTCGTGCATCTCCCGGGCGATCCGGGCCCGTTCGCGCGCCGCGGCCTGCTCGGCCTCGATGCGGTGCGTCAGCTCCAGCTGACGGGCCCGGTCCTCCACCACACGCAGATAGGCCTTGCGCGTCACGGCGAGCCGGCCGAAGGCGTAGGCCGCGGCGAACACGAAGAGGGAGAAGAGCAGTTCCCTGATGTCGTTGCTGTCGAGCCCGACCGAGCACAGCACCGCCAGCGTCGTGAGCACGGCGATCCCGGTCCGCTTCGGCGGCGAGGAGAGCTCGGCCACCGTGTAGAAGGCCACGAGGCCGGTGTACGGAAGCGGCTGGCCCGGGCCGTCGACCGTGAACTTGTACAGACCGCCGGCCGCGAGCACGGCGACGAGGACCGCGACCGGCGCCCGGCGGCGGGCGACCAGCGGCAGCACCATCACGGTCGTCAGCCCGTACGCCGTCCATGTGGCGTCGGGCAGCTCCGGGGCGCGCGGCACGACGAACGGCATGGTCATGGCCGCCTGTACCAGCAGAGCGATGAGGAGGTCGACGGCGCGGGGGCCGGCCCCGAGCACCCTCGTCCCGATGTCCCGTATCCGCATCGGGCGGCGTTGTCAGCGCTTCCGCGCCACTGCGCCGAACTGGGCGACCTCGGCCGCGCCGGAGCCCGGGGCGGCGCGCCAGCGCGCGCACGAGACGATGCCCGGATCGACGAGGTCGAGCCCGCTCAAGAACGCTGCGAACTCGGCGCGGCTGCGCGCGGTGATCGGCGGGGTGGCGTTCTCGTTCCAGAACCGCATCGCCGCCTCGTTGCCCTCGCCGCCCAGCTCCAGTGTGGGGTGGGTGAGCACCAGATGGCTGCCGGACGGCATCGCGTCCATCAGCGTCCGGACGATGCGCTGTGCCTCGTCCGTGTCGAGGACGAAGTTGAGGATGCCGAGCAGCATGACCGCGACCGGCTTCTTCAGGTCCAGCGTCGGTTCGACGGCCCGCAGGATCTGTTCCGGGTGGTGGGCGTCGGCGTCGATGTACTCGGTCGCGCCCTCCGGTGAGCTGGTGAGCAGTGCGCGGGCGTGCGCCAGCACGATCGGGTCGTTGTCGACGTACACGACGCGGGAGTCGGGGGCGGTGTGCTGGGCGACCTCGTGCGTGTTGTCGGCGGTCGGCAGGCCGGTGCCTATGTCGAGGAACTGGCCGATCCCCGCGTCACCGGCCAGATACCGGACGGCCCGCCCCAGGAACGCCCGGTCGGCGCGCGCCACTTCGCCGATGCTCGGATACATGCCGGTGACCTGGTCGCCGACCGCGCGGTCCACGGGGTAGTTGTCCTTGCCGCCGAGCCAGTAGTTCCAGACCCGCGCGTTGTGGGCGATGTCGGAACGGATGCGCTCGTTGAGAGGGGTGGTGCGGGCTTCGGTCACGTCTCTGCTCCTCTGGCTCCCGGCCTGGCATCACGGCGGATGCGGCGCTGTCCATGATGTCGGACCGATTAAGAAGAGCCGGTGGCCGAGGAGTTGGTGAGGACTTTCTGCAGGGCGTCGACCCGGTTGGTGGTGATCGAGTCGACCCCCTGCCGGACGAGGCGGCGCATGGTGCGTTTGGTGTCGGCCGTCCAGGCGGAGACCAGCAGTCCGTCCCGGTGGAGACGGTCCGTCAGCTCCCGGTCCACCAGGCCGAACCGGTAGTTCAGCCACCGCGGCCTCACCGCGTCGAGCAGTGCGGCGCGCGGCGGTGCGAGGGTCGTCCAGGTCAGGGCGATCTCGGCGTTCCGATCGGCGGCACGTACGCGCAGCATGGCATCGGGGCCCGCGCAGTAGTACGCCCGCTCACCGGTCCCGCACTCGCGCACCACACCGACGATCTCGCGTACGGAATCATCGGTGGAGCCGGGCAGATCGACCATGACGCGGTGCGCCCCGGCGGCGAGCAGCGCGTCGCGCAGTGTGGGCACACCGCCCCCGGTCAGCTCGGTGAGCTCCTTGTGGGTCAGCCGGTCGAGACGCACGTCATGGCCCCACAGCCGCTCCAGCGTGGAGTCGTGCAGCAGGACCGGTACGCCGTCACGGGTGACCCGCACATCGATCTCGACCGCGTCCGCCCCCCGTTCGAGGGCGGAGCGGATTGATGGCAGCGTGTTCTCGCGGACACGGTACGGATCGCCGCGATGGGCTACAGCGATGACAGTGGTGACCATGGGGCCATTGTGGCCACCGGGGTCAGCGGCCGGTGCGCTCCAGCCAGTTCGTCGTGTACGTGTCGATCTCGGCTGCCAGCGTCCGCTTGCCGGCCGCGTCGAGGTATGACGCCTCGACCGCGTTCTTCGCCAGCTCCGCGAGACCCCGCTCGTCCAGACCGAGGAGACGGGCGGCCACCCCGTACTCCTTGTTGAGGTCCGTGCCGAACATCGGCGGGTCGTCGCTGTTGATGGTGACCAGGACACCCGCCTGCACCATCTCCCTGACCGGGTGCTGCTCGATGTCGGCCACCGCGCGGGTCGCGATGTTCGAGGTCGGGCAGACCTCCAGCGGGATGCGGTGCTCGGCGAGGTGGGCCAGCAGCTTCGGGTCCTGGACGGAGTTGGTGCCGTGGCCGATGCGCTCGGCGCGCAGATGGGTCAGTGCGTCCCAGACGGTCTGTGGCCCGGTGGTCTCCCCGGCGTGCGGCACGGAGTGCAGGCCCTCGGCGATCGCCCGGTCGAAGTAGGGCTTGAACTGCGGGCGCTCCACGCCGATCTCCGGGCCGCCGAGCCCGAACGAGACGAGCCCCTCGGGCCGCAGGTCCACGGCGAGCCGGGTGGTCTCCTCGGCCGCTTCGAGCCCGGCCTCGCCGGGAATGTCGAAGCACCAGCGCAGGACGGTCCCGAGCTCGGCCTCGGCGGCCTTGCGGGCGTCCTCTATCGCCTCCATGAACCCCTGCTCCGGGATGCCGCGCCGGGTCGAGCTGAACGGGGTGACGGTCAGCTCGGCGTAACGGATGTTCTGCCGGGCCATGTCACGGGCGACCTCGAAGGTCAGCAGCCGGACGTCCTCCGGGGTGCGGATCAGGTCCACGACGGAGAGATACACGTCGACGAAGTGCCCGAAGTCCGTGAACGTGAAGTAGTCGGCCAGCGCCTCGGGGGCGGTGGGGACCTTGGAGTCGGGGTGGTGCGCGGCCAGCTCGGCGACGATACGGGGCGAGGCGGACCCGACGTGGTGGACATGCAGTTCCGCCTTGGGCAGCCCTGCGATGAAGGGGTGCAGATCGGTCATCGGATACTCCGGGGGCTTGGGGCGCTTCGGGTGCCGGGCGCGGTCGGCCGGGCAGAGGACGGGGATCATCGTAGGCCGGGGCCTGCCGTGCGGTGGTGGGTCGTAGCATGAGAGATCACGATGGGGGAGGCCCATGTCAGACAACACAGAGCAGCCCGCGGGCGGGGCCGCGCCGCGCGATCCGTGGGCTCCGCCGGACAGCAGGGTGCCGCTGGAGAAGCCGGCCGGCGATCCCCGGCCACCGGCTGTGCACGATCAGCCGACGGTGACCTCGATGCCGGGCGTGGGGGACGGCCCCGCGCCGGCCACGGGACCGGGGTTCGGCGCGGGAGCGCAGACCGGGCCGGTGCACGGCTTCGGGCCCGGGTTCGGTTCCGGGATCGGCCCCGGGGAGGTACCGCCGCCGCCGATCGCACCGAACGGACCGGGCCAGCAGGCCCCGCCGGCCGCGGGACAGTACGGCTACCCGGCCGCGCCGGCACCGCAGTACGGCAGCTACCCGGGGTACGCAGGCTACAACCAGGCCCCCTGGGGCGGTCCCGCGCCTTCCAACGGCCTGGGTACGGCAGCCATGGTGCTCGGCATCCTGGCCGTCTGCCTGTTCTGCATCTACGGGATACCCAGCCTGATCCTGGGCGCACTCGCCCTGATCTTCGGCATCCTGGGCCGCAAGCGGGCGAATCGCGGCGAGGCGACCAACAGCGGTCAGGCGCTCGCCGGGATCATCCTGGGGTCCATCGGCCTCGTTATCGGTGTGGCGATCATCAGCTTCTTCATCTGGCTGTTCGTCACCCACGCCGAGGAATTCGACGACAACACCTACAACGACGACCCGTACTCCACGTCTCTGGTTGTCGGCGTCACGCGATAGCCGACATCGAGCGCCGGTGCCGCAACGCCTGCGGTGCCGGCGCCGTATCCCACCCGATGGCCGGGCGGGCCGGACTCCGGCCCGCCCGGCCATCGGGCATCCCGGCCGCCTCATGGAGCACGTAGCTCCGCCCGCGCGTCCATCAGCGCGAACCCCAGCAGATTCAGCCCCCGCCAGGTCGCCGGATTCTCCGCACGCGGGTCGTCCGCCGCCAGCCCGATGCCCCAGACCCGGTCCATCGGGCTCGCCTCGACCAGCACCCGGTCCCCTGTGGTCAGCAGGAATTCCCGCAGCTCCGGGTGGTGGCCGAACTTGTGGATGCTGCCGGCCACCACCAGCGCGTAACGCTCGCGCTCCCACACCGCCTCGTCGAAACCGCGGACCAGCCGGCCCACCTTCTTCGCCTGGGCCGGGCTCTTTGCCGACACCGCGCGGACCTCTGCCTCCGCATCCCCGAAAAGCCGCGCCTTGGCGGCCATCATCCAGTGCTCGGCAGACGCATACGTCACCCCGTCGACCGTGAAGGGCGCCGGCCACCACTGACTGAGACAGCTCGCACCGATGCGGCCGTCGGGCCGCGGGCGATGCCCCCAGAAGTGCAGGTACTTCACCTTCTCGCCGCGATCGGTCCGCGCCAGGAGATCGTCCATGTGTTCCATGACATGCGAGTCTGGCATTCGCCACTGACACTCCGTACGGGGAATTCCGTACCGACGCGACACATGGTCGACAGATTCCGTTGCGTAACCAAAAGGAAACAACGGAATCACTTGTTGGGCTTGATCCCCTCTGCCAGGATCAGCACTCAAATCGAGCAGAGGCTACGCCGCTCCCGCACTCCGGGGAATGTGGCGGAGGAGAGCGTCATGGGCAACGGCATCCAGGTGCGGGACCGCTTCGCGGACGGCGCACAGTACATCGGCGGAAAGCTGCGGTCCGGAACATCGGGACGTCACCACGAGGTGGTGAACCCGGCAACGGGCGAGACCGTCTACACCTACGAACTGGCGGGCACCGCCGATGTCGACGCGGCGGTCGCCGCGGCACGCGAGGCGTTCCCCGGCTGGTCCGGTGCGACACCGGCCGAGCGGGCCGAGGCGATGCACCGTTTCGCCGCCGTCCTCGCCGAGCAGGCCGACGACTTCGCGTACGTCGAGTCGCTCCAGTGCGGCAAGCCGATCAAGCTCTCCACCGAATTCGATGTGCCCGGCACCGTGGACAACACCTCCTTCTTCGCGGGCGCCGCCCGCCACCTGGAGGGCAAGTCGGCCGCCGAGTACGACGGCGACCACACCTCGTACGTACGCCGTGAGGCGATCGGCGTCGTCGGCTCCATCGCGCCCTGGAACTACCCGCTCCAGATGGCTGCCTGGAAGGTCCTTCCGGCCATCGCCGCCGGCAATACGATCGTGCTGAAGCCCGCCGAGATCACCCCGCTGACCTCGCTGATGTTCGCCCAGGCGGCCACCGCGGCGGGCATCCCGGACGGCGTGATCAACATCGTCACCGGAGCGGGCAAGGACGCCGGCGAGCATCTCGTCGGCCACCCGGACGTCGTCATGACCTCCTTCACGGGCTCCACCGCCGTCGGCAAGCGGGTCGCGGAGATCGCCACCTCCACCGTCAAGCGCCTCCACCTCGAACTCGGCGGCAAGGCCCCCTTCGTGGTCTTCGACGACGCCGACCTCGAAGCCGCGGTCCACGGCGCGGTCGCCGGATCGCTCATCAACACCGGCCAGGACTGCACCGCCGCCACCCGCGCCTACGTCCAGCGCCCGCTCTACGACGCCTTCGTGCAGGGCGTCGCCGAACTGATGGAAACCGTCCGGCTCGGCGACCCCTTCGACCCGTCGACCGACCTCGGCCCGCTGATCAGCCACGCCCAGCGGGACCGGGTCGCCGGATTCGTGGAGCGGGCCCGCGCCTACGCCACCGTCGTGACCGGCGGCGAGGCACCCGGCGGCGAACTGGCGGCCGGTGCCTACTACCGGCCGACCCTGGTCGCCGGTGCCGCCCAGGACAGTGAGATCGTCCAGTCGGAGATCTTCGGTCCGGTCCTGGTCGTGCTGCCCTTCGACACCGACGACGAGGGCATCCGGCTCGCCAACGACACCCCGTACGGACTCGCCGCCTCCGCCTGGAGCCGCGACCTGTACCGCGCGAACCGCGCCACCCGCGAGATCAAGGCGGGCTGCGTCTGGGTCAACGACCACATTCCGATCATCAGCGAGATGCCGCACGGCGGATACAAGGCCAGCGGCTTCGGCAAGGACATGTCGGCGTACTCCTTCGAGGAGTACACGCAGGTCAAACACGTCATGTACGACAACACGGCGGTCGTCCGCAAGGACTGGCACCGCACGATCTTCGGGGACCGATAACCCGGCCGACCCCCGGCCACACACACCCGAGAGGGCAACGCGCATGCAGTACGAGCCCGAGCGTCTCTCCGCGGCCCAACTGGCCGCGATGCGACGCAGCCTGACCAGCGGCCGGGGCGCCCTGACTCGCCGATCACTACTCCGCGCCTCCGGTATGGGGGCGCTCGCGATCGGCGGTCTCGGCACGCTGAGTGCCTGCGGCATCCCGCCGGCGAAGCGGGAAGGGGACGCCGCGGCGGCCTCCGACGACCACTCGGCCACGGAGAAGCAGGTCAATTTCTCCAACTGGACCGAGTACATGGACGTCACCGACGACGGCAAGCACCGGCCCACCCTGGAGGCGTTCACCGAACGCACCGGGATCAAGGTCAAGTACACCGAGGACGTCAACGACAACGTCGAGTTCTTCGGCAAGATAAAGCCGCAGCTCGCGGCCGGCCAGGACACCGGCCGTGACATCATCTGCGTCACCGACTGGCTGGCTGCCCGTATGGTCCGCCTCGGCTGGGCGCAGAAGCTCGACCCGTCGCACCTGCCGCACGCCTACGCCAACCTCTCGGCCCAGTTCCGCTCCCCGGACTGGGACCCCGGCCGCGCCTACTCGTACCCGTGGGCGGGCATCTCCGCCGTCATCGCCTACAACTCCAAGGCGACCGGCGGCCGCAAGGTCGACTCCGTCAGCCAGCTGCTGGACGACCCGAAACTCAAGGGACGGGTCGGCTTCCTCTCGGAGATGCGCGACTCCATCGGCATGACCCTGCTCGACATGGGCAAGGACCCCGGCACCTTCACGGACGCCGACTACGACGCCGCGATCGGCCGGATCCAGAAGGGCGTCGACAAGAAGCAGATCCGCCGCTTCACCGGCAACGACTACACCGCGGACCTCGACAAGGGCGACATCGCCGCCTGCGTCGCCTGGGCCGGCGACATCGTCCAGCTCCAGGCCGGAAACCCGGACATCAAGTACGCGATTCCTGCCGCGGGTTATGTCATTTCCAGCGACAACATGCTGGTACCTGTGAAGGCCCGGCACAAGTCCAACGCCGAGAAACTCATCGACTACTACTACGAGCCGCCGGTCGCCGCCGAGCTCGCCGCGTACATCAACTTCGTCTGCCCGGTGGACGGGGTCCGCGACGAACTTGCAAAGATCGACCGGTCGATGGCCGACAACCCGTTGATCCTCCCCGACAAGGAGATGGTGTCCAGATCGCGCGCCTTCCGCTCGCTCAGCGCCGAGGAAGAGACGGCGTACGAAGAGAAGTTCGCCAAGCTCATCGGCGCCTGACCGCGGCCCCACTCTCCCCTTCTGCGTTTCCCCTCCCCGACCTCCCCTGACACCACTGGGACTGCGACCCATGACACAGCAGCAGACAGGCGGCGACGTCCGCCTCACCGGGATCAGCAAGGCGTACGGCTCCTTCAAAGCCGTTCAGCCGCTCGATCTGACCGTCCCGCAGGGCTCCTTCTTCGCGCTGCTCGGCGCGTCCGGCTGCGGCAAGACCACCACCCTGCGGATGATCGCGGGCCTGGAGGAGGCGACCACCGGCACCATCTCGCTCGGCGGCCGCGACATCACCGACCTGCCCCCGTACAAGCGGCCCGTCAACACGGTCTTCCAGAGCTATGCGCTCTTCCCGCATCTCGACATCAGCGAGAACGTCGCCTTCGGTCTGCGCCGGCGCGGCATCAAGTCGGTGAAGAAGCAGGTCGACGAGATGCTGGAGCTCGTCCAGCTCGGCGACTTCGCCAAGCGCAAGCCGCACCAGCTCTCCGGCGGCCAGCAGCAGCGCGTCGCCGTCGCCCGCGCCCTGATCAACCACCCGCAGGTGCTCCTGCTCGACGAGCCGCTCGGCGCCCTCGACCTCAAGCTGCGCCGCCAGATGCAGCTGGAGCTCAAGCGCATCCAGGTCGAGGTCGGGATCACGTTCATCCATGTCACTCACGACCAGGAGGAGGCCATGACCATGGCCGACACCGTCGCGGTGATGAACGCGGGCCGTGTCGAACAGCTGGGCGCCCCCGCCGATCTGTACGAGAACCCGAAGACGACGTTCGTCGCCAATTTCCTCGGCACCTCGAACCTCATCGAGGGCGAGATCACCGAGTCCGGCGAGGACATTCTGGTCGGTGCGGGCGGCATGACGCTGCGGCTGCCCGCCGGACGGTGCCAGGCCCCCACCGCCCGCGGCGGCAAGCTGCTGCTCGGTGTACGCCCGGAGAAGATCTCGCTCACGCACGCCGACGACGCGGACGCGATAGCCGACGGCCGCAACCGGGTCACCGGCCGGATCGTCGACTCCAGCTTCATCGGTGTCTCCACGCAGTACGTGGTGGAGAGCCCGGCCGGCAAGGCACTTCAGGTGTATGAGCAGAACATCGAGCGCGACACCCGGCTCAGCTCGGGAGCCGAGGTCGTCCTGCACTGGAACCCCGCGCACACCTTCGGCCTCGACGCGGCCCAGGACATCGACGCCGGCGTGGAGACGGTGGAGGACGCGACGTGACCGTCACCGAAGCGCCGCCCGCGCCACCCACGGACCCCGCCGAACTCCCCGTGCGCAAAGCCTCCACCCGCAAGCGCCTCGTTCCCTACTGGCTGCTGCTCCCCGGCATCCTGTGGCTCGTCGTCTTCTTCGCGCTGCCGCTGGTCTACCAGGCATCGACCTCCGTGCAGACCGGCTCCCTGGAGACGGGATTCGAGGTCACCTGGCACTTCCAGACGTACTGGGACGCGCTGAAGGACTACTACCCGCAGTTCATCAGGTCGCTGCTCTACGCGGGCACCGCCACGATCCTGTGCCTGCTGCTCGGCTACCCGCTCGCGTACCTCATCGCGTTCAAGGCGGGTCGCTGGCGCAATGTCGTCCTGGTGCTGGTCATCGCACCGTTCTTCACCAGCTTCCTGATCCGTACGCTCGCCTGGAAGACGATCCTCGCGGACGGCGGCGCGGTCGTCGACCTACTGAACACGCTGCATATCCTGGACGTCACCAGCTGGCTCGGCTGGACGGAGTCCAACCGGGTGCTGGCCACGCCGATGGCCGTGGTCTGCGGTCTCACGTACAACTTCCTGCCGTTCATGATCCTGCCGCTCTACACCTCGCTGGAGCGGATCGACGGCAGGCTGCACGAGGCGGCCGGCGATCTGTACGCCACCCCCGCCACCACCTTCCGCAAGGTGACCTTCCCGCTCTCCACGCCGGGCGTCGTCTCCGGAACGCTGCTGACCTTCATCCCGGCCAGTGGTGACTACGTCAACGCCGAACTGCTGGGCTCCACCGACACCAAGATGGTCGGCAGCGTCATCCAGACCCAGTTCCTGCGCGTCCTCGACTATCCGACGGCGGCCGCGCTCTCCTTCATCTTCATGGCGGTCGTCCTGATCATGGTCACCGTCTACATCCGCCGCTCCGGGACGGAGGACCTGGTCTGATGCCCGTACTGCGCTGGATTCGCCGGAATCTGATCGTCATCGCGGGTCTGCTGACCCTCGCGTACATGATCCTGCCGAACGTCGTCGTGATGGTGTTCTCGTTCAACAAACCGAACGGACGCTTCAACTACGCCTGGCAGCGCTTCTCCCTGGATGCCTGGAAGGACCCCTGCGGCGTCGCCGACATGTGCGGCTCGCTCTCGCTGTCCCTGCAGATCGCCGTCTGGGCCACCGTCGGCGCGACCGCCCTGGGCACGATGATCTCCTTCGCGCTGGTCCGCTACCGCTTCCGGGCGCGCGGCGCGATCAACTCGCTGATCTTCCTGCCGATGGCGATGCCCGAGGTCGTCATGGCCGCCTCGCTGCTCACGCTCTTCCTCAACATGGGCGCCCAGCTGGGCTTTTGGACGATCCTCATCGCGCACATCATGTTCTGCCTGAGCTTCGTCGTGACGGCCGTCAAGGCACGCGTGATGTCGATGGACCCGAGGCTGGAGGAGGCGGCCCGCGATCTGTATGCGGGCCCCGTGCAGACCTTCGTGAGGGTGACGCTGCCGATCGCGGCCCCTGGAATCGCGGCAGGAGCGCTGCTCGCCTTCGCGCTCTCCTTCGACGATTTCATCATCACCAATTTCAACGCGGGCTCCACCGTGACCTTCCCCATGTTCGTCTGGGGATCGGCACAGCGTGGCACGCCCGTGCAGATCAACGTCATCGGCACGGCGATGTTCATCATTGCCGTCACGGTGGTTGCCGTCGGCCAGCTGATCGCGAACCGGCGGAAGAACAGCGCACGATAGAAAGCCCCGAAGGAGTTGGAAACCATGGCCCCAGATGCCATGCGTACTGCTGCACAATCACTCTCCGACGCCAAGCCGGTCGCGTTCTGGCTCGACGACCCCGGCAGGCCCGACGCGCTGCCCGCGCTCACCGGTGACGAGCACTGCGATCTGCTCGTCATCGGCGGCGGCTACAGCGGTCTGTGGACCGCGCTGATCGCCAAGGAACGCGACCCGGAGCGCGATGTCGTACTGATCGAGGGGCACGAGGTGGGCTGGGCCGCCTCGGGCCGCAACGGCGGATTCTGCGACGCCTCCCTCACCCATGGCCTGCCCAACGGTCTGGAGCGCTGGCCGAACGAAATCCATAAGCTGGAGGCGCTCGGCGAGCGGAACCTCGACGCCATCGAGGCGGCCGTCGCCCGCTACTCCATCGACTGCGAATTCGAGCGCACCGGCGAAATCGATGTCGCCACCGAGCCCCACCAGCTCGAAGAGCTCCACGAATGGCACCAGGAAGCCGAAAAGCTCGGTTTCACCGGGGTGGAATTCCTGGACCAGGACGCGGTGCGCGCCGAAGTCGACTCACCGACATTCCTGGGCGGGCTCTGGGACCGGCGCGGGGTCGCCATGCTGCACCCCGCCAAGCTGGCCTGGGGCCTGAAGCGGGCCTGCCTGGACCTCGGGGTACGGATGTACGAGCACACCCGGGGTCTCGAACTGGCCAGGTCCACGACCGGAATGGCGGTCCGTACACCGTACGGGAGGGTCTTCGCGCGCCGGGTCGCACTCGGTACGAACATCTTCCCGTCGTTGGTCAAGCGGGTGCGCCCGTACACCGTGCCCGTCTACGACTACGCGCTGATGACCGAACCGCTCAGCGCGGACCAGCTGGCCTCGATCGGCTGGAAGAACCGGCAGGGGCTGGGCGACAGCGCCAATCAGTTCCACTACTTCCGGATGTCGGCCGACAACCGGATTCTGTGGGGCGGCTATGACGCGATCTATCCGTACGGGGGCCGGCTGAGCGCCGATCTCGATCAGCGGCCGGAGACCTTCCTCAAGCTCGCGGGCCAGTTCTTCGACTGTTTCCCGCAGTTGGCCGGGGTCCGTTTCAGCCATGCCTGGGGCGGGGCGATCGACACCTGTTCCCGCTTTTCCGCATTCTTCGGCACGGCCCATCAGGGCAGGGTCGCCTACGCCACCGGATATACCGGACTCGGTGTCGGAGCCACCCGTTTCGGGGCCGATGTGATGCTCGATCTGCTGGCGGGCGAACAGAATGAACGGACCGCTCTGGAAATGGTCCGCACCAAGCCGATGCCGTTCCCGCCGGAGCCCTTCGCCTGGGCCGGGATCGAACTCACCAAGCGGTCCCTGGCCAGGGCGGACAGCAATGGCGGGCACCGCAATCTGTGGCTGCGGACGATGGACCGGCTGGGGCTCGGCTTCGACAGCTGAGCGGAGTGCGAGCCGGAGCGGTCGGCCCTGACCCAGGTCACTGTCAACTGGTGGCCCCGAAATCCTCAGGGGATTGCGCTCCCGCTCGCAGCCGGGCGTTCGGACGCGTCGGCCTTCGGCGGCGGCTGCCGCGGTTCAGTACGAGCCACAGGGACGAGAGCAGCACGGTGCACAGACACCAGCTGGCCACCACGTCCAGCGGCCAGTGGTAGCCCCGTCGGACCAGCCCGAAGGAGACGCCGAGGACGAGGGCGGCACAGGTGGCGAGGAGTGTGAGGCGGGCGCGGGCCGAGCGGAGCCAGGGCAGGAGGAGCAGGGCCGCGGAGCCGTACGCGATGGCGGCGGTGGCCGTGTGCCCGGAGGGGTAGTAGCCGCCCCCCGGCGGCACGACCGGGGTGCCGTGGCGGGCGGTCCACTCCTTCAGGGGCACGATGATCGCCGGCACCAGGGCCATGAGTACGGTCGCGGCGATAGGCGGTAGCCCCCAGCGGCCCATCCCGGTGGTACGGCCTCGCCAGGCGACGTACACCGCGACCAGCGCCAGCAACGGCACAGCGACCTGACCATTACCCAGGTCGGAGAGCAACTCGGACATCCGGTCCGGATGGACCAGCGCATGGCTGGCCCGTTCGTCCACGCCCAGGAGAGGGCCGTCGGTGACCACCTGCCAGGTGATCAGTGTGAAGACGAGGGTCGACAGGCCGCACACCAGGAGGAACACGCGAAGGGAGAGACGGAGGGAATCCGGTCGCCCGGCGACCGGCGGGGCGGGCGCGCTCCCGGTCTGGGGGTCGGGGCGGGTCGGCAACATGGGGCCCAGCGTCTCAGATCCGGCCGGTCCGAGCCGGGTCGGGCGAAAAGCGGCCCCAGGTCCTGGGCCTGGGGCCGCG
>NZ_JBEOVN010000059.1:0-36062 GCF_040295565.1 Streptomyces sp. NPDC002785
GGTGGAGCCATGAATCCCACCGCAAGACCGCACGAGCCCGCACCGTCGAGGACCTCATCGCAGCGTAACCAACCGGCCACCCGACAGGCTCTAAGCCTTGTTCTCCGGTCGGGGCTGTCCGGCCGCCCGATACCTGCGCTATGCGCCTTCCGGAGCGGGAAGCTGGATTTCCTGGGCCCGTGAGATCCAGTGGATGCGCTGCCGCGACGGCAGCAGGCTGTAGTGCAGGGTGCGCAGCCCGGACCCCTCGGTCAGGTGCCATGGAGCGATCCGCCACAGTCCCTCCCGGTCAGGGACCGGCTGGACCGGGCAGCCGGTCAGCACCAGACCCCAGCGGTCCGTACTTCCGTTGTCACGGTCGTCCTCCACGGTCACCGTGCCGAGCACCTTGTACGGCAGCTCCCTCCCGACCTCGCTTGCTGTGAAGTTCTCCGAGAGTTCCTTGACGGTGAATTCGCGTTGCAGGTACACATCCCGGCTTGTCTCGCCGGGTTCCAGGAGGATGACGCCGGCGGCAGTGGGCCGCCTGTCCTCATCGGCGACGACCAGGTCGCCGTCGAACCGCGCCTGCACGCGCCGGTCGCTCAGATTTTCCAGGACCAGGACCTGCTGCAGTACCAGACGGTTGGCGCCGTCCTGATCCGCGGGGAAGTGCCAGGTGTGCCCGTGGGGCCAGGGGTTGCACGGCATCCCCGAGTTGGTCGCTGCCAGTGGATCCCACGGCGGGGGACTGAGCTTGAGGGTGACCCCTGGGGCCTGGGAATCGAGCCGGCTGCGGATGGCGTCGGCGGTCATGAGCTGGCTGACCTTCAGTGCTCCGCGCGTGAGGTAGCCCTGCCATACGACGCCACCGAAGGCCAGGGTGGTGCCGATCGAGCCGAGGGCGACCCAGAAGGTTTCTGACATGGCGGAGATTCTGGCCCCACTTACGCGGCCACGCGCCAGCGGCCCCCTACGGAATGGACAGTGGGGACGCAGCCGGGCGCCCCAGTAAACTCCGATGACCTCTGATCCTCCGTCGGACGGTCAGGAACTGCGAACAAGAAGGAAGCATGGCGGCAGGCATCGATGACTACCGACGCAGGTGCTGGGACGCGGCTCTGCACGCCTATGGGACCAGCCACATCTTCCAGAAGCGGGCCGCCCGGCTGAAGAGCAGGACAGACATGCTGACCTGGGTCGGCCTGGCGGTCCCGCTGCTCATCGGTGCCCTGGTAGGAACGTTCGGCCAGAACGAGCACTGGAGCGTCGTCCTGACCGTGGGGGCTGTGGTCGCAGCGGTACAACTCGCCATGAGTCTGTGGTCACTCGTCAAGCGATGGCCGGAGGAACTGGCCTACTCCTCTTCCTCAGCCACAGCCAACGAGACGCTGGCCTCCAGGTTCACCGCACTCGGTGAAGACCCCCCGGGGCACCAGGCGTTGCGGACCCAGTTCGAAAAACTCACCGTCGAAGACACCGCCAGGCGGGACAGGGACAACGAGAAAGGCGTGACAGAGAAGGAACGCCGCATGGGCATGCGCGCCGCGCTTCGGAAGTATCAGCGCCAGTGCGCCGCTTGCCATCAGGTTCCTATCACGATGGAGCCATCCGACTGCGCTGTCTGCGGACAGTTCTAACAGCCAGTCGTCCCTCTCGCCGGAGCAACGTGATCGCCTGGAGCAGCTCGCCGACGCGTCGCGGCTGCGGGCGGCGCTGTACCCGTCGCCGAAGCCGCCGCCCGTCCGGCGTCGCTCCCGCTCACGGCAGTACCCCGGTGGCCGGCCGAACCTGTGGCGCACCGCGCGGGGCCGCCGCCGGGGATGAGCCGGCACGGTGGACTCCACCGTGCCCCCGGTGGGGCCGGACGGGAGTTGAGTCCACTCGGAGAGTGGAGACCAGGGTGGTGCGCATCGGGTGGACTCCACTCCGGTGCTCAACATCCGGTGGGGGAGTCCAGGACCTCCCGGCGTCCGGCGCGCGGTGCGGTTCATCGCGCACATCGGTGCGCTGACGGTGCGGTTCATCAGGCGCACCGGTGCGCCTCCCGACGATGCAGTGCGCTGCCGCTCACCGTGCCGGCGCACCGGACGATGCGCACGGGAGTGGCCGCCACTCCCGCCCGCTCCCCCCGGTGCGCGTACAGAGGGTGACGGCGCATCGGATGCGGTGCACTCGATGCACCCCCCTTGACCAGGTGTGCCGCCGGATTCCACCCAGCCCATCGAGTGGAAAGCAACCCTTGTCCAGCCATGAGTTTCCGCGAGATCTTCGACGTTTCTCCTTGACCACGTCCGCTACCCCTTCGGAGGCGGCACGCACCGAGCCCTCGATGCACGGTGGCGGAGGGGAGATCTCTCCCTCACGGCGCACCGCGCACCGTCAGTGTGTGTAGAGCCGGTGCGTGGCGCGGACGATGCCGTGCACCCCCGCATCGCGGTGCGTTCCACCGGGTGGAGTGCACGACACCGTCCGCACCGAGTGGGGAGTGGAGGCCATCGTGTTGCGCACCGGGTGCGGGTGGAGTCCACTCGGTGAGTTCCACCGGGTGGGGAAGTGCGCTACATCGTGCGCAACTCAACGCACCGGTCCGCCCCCGCGCGCCGCTGCCCCGGACATCCGGTGCGCGTGGCGCGCGTCGCCCGCCGGACGTCGGCCTCCCGCTCGGCTCAGGCCGCGGCCGCCCCGTTCCGGGCGCTGGCATCGGTGCATCGATGCGGTGGGGGACAGGGCGCTACACGCTCGGGCGGCGGAGGTTCTCCTTGGCCGACAGCAGGCCGAGAACGGCGTGCTCCTGGTGATGGGCGTGCCAGCGCTCCGCCAGGGTCCGGTCGGTGAACAGGGCCAGTCCCCGCGCCGTCTCAGAGGTCAGGTCGACGGCGTCGAAGCCGCCGGCGGCCTGGACGAACTCCATCGCGATGTCGTGGAAGCGCGGGCCGCGGAAGTAGGAGACGTGCGTGTCGTCGGGAGCCAGGGGCTGGCCGCTCTCGTCGGACACGAGCGTGTGGGACGCCTTGCGGGACTCGTAGTAGGTGTTGACCTGCGGCTGGATCTCGGTGCGCATCGCGGCCAGCACGCGCTGGCGGTGCGTGGGTGCGTCCAGGCACTTCTGGTACGAGAAGGCGACCTTGCGGCCGTCAACCAGGACCGCCTCCGGGCCCTTGTGGTGACCGCGCGGGGTGGGGATGATCCGGAAGCGGTCGACCCCCGGGCCGACCTTGTCCGCCGCGTCGGGGTGCATGTCCAGCAGGTCTCGCAGCAGCAGGTCGTCGCCCTCCTGGTCGACGACCTGCCCGAGGCCGTAGCGGCCCAGGATCGCCTGTACCGCCTCCTGGCGGGCCTTCTTCGTCGCGTAGCGGCGCGAGCCGATCCAGACCTCGGGCACCTTCAGCTCCTCTGCCAAGCGGTGATGGGAGCGCTCACGCTAGAGCAGATCTCCTGGTCCGGGCGGGGCTTCGCCCTTGCTGTCAGCCTGCCGGGGGACAGGGAGCCGGTCGTGATGCCGCTCACGGATAAATCGGGAGGACAAGGGGGCGGTCAAGGGACGTAACGGGCATAGGTGGCGGGCGGCGGTCAGACCGCGGTCAAGGGGTGGCTTCGCACGGTGGCCCCGGCCCGCCCGCACATCGGCGTGCGGGCCGGACGCTCACCGTCCCGGCCGGCAGGCCGGAGAAATGCGAGGACACCGTGCCCGCCGACCACACCTCTGATCCCGCCCGCGAGCCGCACGCCGTCGCCGACCAGACGCCCGCCGGCGACGTGGACAAGGACCCGCAGGCCCCCTCCATGGGCCCCTCCATCACCCCCTCCACGGCTACTTCGCCCGCATCACGCGTATCCGCAGGTCAGCCCCGGCGGTCAAGGTCCCGCGACGCGTTCGACAACCCTTCTAGGTCTTTGAAGCAGACATGGAAGCCAACCCACACCCGAAAGAAGGAAGTGCTGAAGGCTCTCGGGATTTTCCAGAGGGCTACCGCTGAACACCTGTGGTGCATGCTGCGCCCCGGAGACTCGCACGACCGGCTCACGAGGGACACCCTCAACGCCCTCGAGGGCGACGGGAAGGTCCGGGTGGAGACACGACTGGAGTCGAACCACCAGCTGTGGGTGCTCACTGAGCAAGGGCACAAGGAAGCCAAGCAGCTGCTGCCGGGGAACGTCCGGGTCTCCGCGCTGCGCAAGCCGAAGTACGACACCCACGGCAACCCGGTCGTCGACGACGGCTTCGACGAACACGCCGCCGCCATCACGATGACCGCCGCGGTCCTCACCGGGGCCGGCTTCGGCACACCGCTGTCCTGGCAGACCGAGATCGGCCACAAGCTCCCCTACGGGTACACCCAGTACGCCGACCTGACGATGCGCGCCCCGGACGCCGACGTGCCCGCGATGCTCCTGGAGGTCGACCGGGTGAACGAGCCCGTCGACGACCTGGTGGCCAAGGTGCGCCGCTACAGCGACTGGTTCGAGCTCCTGGCGCCGAAGGCCGACGCGGTCAAGGAGAAGGCAGCCCGTCGGCAGGGTGCGGCGGTGCACGACTTCCCTCTGTGGTCGCGGATCTACTCGGCGACCGGGCGGGAGGGCTGCGTGCCGGTGGCGTTCGTGTTCACGGGCAAGACGACGGCGCAGCGCGCGAGCCGGATGCGGCGCCTGGAGCAGGCCGCCCGACGCTACTTCGCCGGCGCCGCGTACCCGGGCGCTCAGTTCACGGCCGTCGACTACCACTAGGCGGTGCCCGTGGTCGTCACCGAGCTGGAGCGGATCACCGCCGACCCCAAGGGTGCGGCAGGCAAGGTGTGGCGGCGGCTGGGCCGCGAGGAGTGGCAGACGCTGGGCGAGGCCCTGGACAACCCGGACGGTGAGCGGCTGTACCGGGTGGAGATGGAGCAGTTCCGCAGGCGCCAGAAGGAGCGCGAAGCCGCGGCCCGCGAGGCGCAGCGGCCCGTGTGCAGGCGCTGCGGAGCGAAGTTCACCGACGACCGCTGGGACACGGTCCGGCGATACCCGGCGCAGGAGCACCGCGAGCTGTGCGATCCGTGCCTGACCGAACACCATGAACAGGTGCAGGCGGAACGAGCCGCGCAGCGCCAGGCGGAGGAAGCCGCAGCCCGGGAGGCGGCCGAAGCGGAGGCGAAGAAGAACCGCGGCCTGTTCGGCCGCCGCCGGTAGCCGGAGCGCGGGCCGGCGGCCGGAGGACGTCTTGTCCGCTGCCGGGCCGGGGCGGAAAGATCGGATGCGGACCATCCACTACCGAGGGGGAAGAACACGGTGAGCAACAAGCTGCTGGCGCCGGACGGCTGGCTCGTACTGGGACTGCCATGGCCGGAGCAGACCCAAGATGGCTGGGGTGAGTGCGCGGTGGCCGTCGCTCCGACGATGATTCCCCGCCATCTCGTCAGCAAGGGCGCCGGCATCGCGCTCGATCTCGCGACCAGCCTGGCCCGCGACCCGAACGACGGGCCGGGCAAAGCGGTCTTCTTCTCCGACGTCACCCTCTGGCTCGACAAGCAGGGCAAGGACTGGGCGGACTTCGGAGCCGACTACGAAGCCGTCATCGACGAACTCGTCAACGCCCCGGTCCCGCAGCTCTACATGACGCTCGTGCAGAAGGCCCACGCCATCCTGTGCGACGCCAGCCGCGACGGGGTGCGCCTGTACTACCCGGGCGGCGACGTCGAACACGTCACCCCGCAGGTCCGCGCCGACGTCCACGCCGCCATCACCACCAGCCTGGAGCGAGACTGGCCTTCCTACATTCAGGGCCTTATAGACCGCGGCGCACTCCAAACTCAGTAGTCACACGGCGACGGGCTCCGGCCTCCTGCGGAGATCGGAGCCCGCGCTGTCGGTGGTGGCTGGCAGGCTGAACGGATGAACAACGGTGACGAGCAGCTGCTGCGCGGCCGGGTGTACGGCCACGACCACGACGACCCCACCCCGGCCCGCTCCCTACGCCGCGCTTGTCGGCGGGCCGCTGGACGGACTGCTGCTCGACATCACGGGCTGGCGGCCCGAGGAAGTCGACGACGGTGTCGCCCTGACCACCGAGCTCGGGCGGTGGCCCGGCGGCCGCGCCCTGTACGACCCGCGCCCCGGTGAACCTCGCACACCCGGGCCCGGCGTCAGCTGCCGCTTCTACTACTCCGGCGATACGCCCTGAGAGCCCACCCCTTGAACCTCACGGTCCTTGGCGAATCCAGCACATGAGGGTATGGAAGGTGGCAGGCTCTGGCGAAAGATCCAGGGGAGAGGACGCCGATGGAGAACTTCTTCGAGCGAGTGGCGCAAGCATGGCCGGCGGGGCGGCGTGACCTGCACTGGCACATCCTCCCGGCGGCGAGCGAGGCAGACGCACTGCTCGCGTCCTACCCCGAGACCGTGTTCGCGCGTCCGGGGCTGGTGCGGGTGCCGAGTGAGTGGCTCCATTGCACCCTCGCCCTCTCAGAACTACTCATTTATGCGACCCGCGCCGTTCGCCGCGAGCCAGTCCCGGATATCCCTCGCCTCTCGCATGCGTCCGAGCCTGAAGAGCAGATCCACCTGCAGGTCCAGCACGGCGCAGAGCGGTGAAAGGAACCGCTCGGGTGTAGCTGCCACGAGCTTGCGGAAGATCTCGATCGCTTCCCCCGTCGCCTGCAGAGCCCCAGACGAGTCCTGCCGCGCTTGATACCGCACCCATGCCCAAGCGTGCAGCGCGGTGGCGAGGCCGCCTTCGTAATCGGTCGGGTCGTCTGCCGCAAGTTGGCGGTAGATCTCGACCGCCTCTTCGGCGGGGGCCAGTGCCTCCTCCCGCCACCACCCTACTTTCAGTCGCTGGGCAGCGAGGCCGGACAGTGCGGTGGCGAGGCCAGGTTTGTGGGCGGCGGGGTTGTCTGCCGACAGCCGACGCAAGGTCTCCACCGCCTGCTCGGCGGTGGCCCGCGCCTCCCACGCCTGTGTCTCCTTGATCTCGCTGTGACCCTCCCGAAAGATGCTCTGCTGCGCTTCGAGTGTTTCCCGTAGCATCCCCAGGGCCTCTTCGATCCGACCACCCTGGCATAAAAGGGTCTCGCCAAGCATTCGCTTGGTGATGAGGGTGTGTGGATGCAGAGGGGAAAGCCCTGCCGTACGCCGCCGCACACAATCGGCTAGAACTTCTGCGGCCTCGGAAAAGCGTTTCTGTCTGAACAGGGAGAAACCGAGTCCGTACTGTGTTGCGAGCTCGTTGTCCCGTTCGGCGGGAAGTTGCTGCTGGCTGGCCAGTGCCCGGCGGAAGATGTTCTCCGCCGCCACGAATTCCTCGCGATGCAGGTGCCTCCAAGCTTGGTCGTGCAGCGACACCAAAAATGCGGAGTCGTCGGCACCGAGAACACGCTCCAGATCTGCGCTCACCTTCTTAACGGTGTCCGTATCTTCGACGAACCATGCGCTCTGTCGACGCGCGGCCAAGGTCGTCTTATCCCGTGGACCGAGAATCCGCTCATATGCGGTCACAACTCTGTCGCTGTAGGCGCGCATGACATGCCATACTTCTTCTTCTTCGGCCCGAGTGCTCTCCTCGCTGAGGTAGAACACAGCGCGCTGTAGCAGGGAAGCGGTCTCGACGTTATCTGCGGCCGGATTCCTGTGCGTGTTGTCAGCCAGGGCGCGAATGTGCGCGATGACCCTCCGCCACTGATTCCAGGCCGACGAGTCGCCGGGGACCGCCTTGTGAAGCATCGTGGTGGCCTGGTCGCGGGCGTGTGCGATTAGGACGGGGTCGCGGTGCGGGCCCGTGGGGTCGGGGGTGCGGGTGACGGCTTGTACCAGGCGGTGGACCTTCAGATGCGGGCCGTTCTGCGGATCGGCGGGCTCGCGAGTGAGCATGTTGTATGCGACCAGTTTCCCGATCGCCTCGCCCAGGCCAGGCTGGGGGGCCAGGGGGTCGAGGAGGCTGACAGGGATCTGGTCGGGGGCGTACCAAGCCAAAATACGCAGGATTTGCCCGGCCAACGGAGTGCCGTCGAACCGGTCCAGGGTGATGTTCCAGGTCCGGGCGATAACTCGCCCGGAGTCGGTGTCCTCGTCGCCGGTTGCGTACATGTGGGCTGGGTGGTCGGCCAGCCGTTGCAAGTACTCACGTGCGGTGGGTTCGTCCCCGGGCTGGTTCTGTGCGATGTATACCCCGGCTTGGGTGAGGGCCAACGGCAGGAAGCCCAGTTCCGCACACAGTTCGGCGCCACCGTCCAGGGCGCCGGGCGTAGCGCCGATTGTCTCGGCCAACAGGGTCAGGGCTTCGTCGGGTTCGAGTACATCCAGGGGTACCGGTGTTGCGCCGATCTGGTTCCACCCGTTTGATCTGCGGCTGGTGGCCAGGAAACGGCCACCAGCCCCGCGCAGGCGGCCTAGGAGCGCGCTGATGACCTTCGGTGAGGTTACGTTGTCCAGGACCAGCAGCCACCCCCGGTGGGCAGCCAGCCATAAGGTCGCGCGTTCGGCCAGTGCTTCCGAGGGCAAGGCGGCCAGTTGTGGTTCGAGCGCGAGCGCGAACCGGCGCAGGCCTGCCTCGATCCCGGCGGCGTCCTCGGCGGTGATCCACACCACCTGCGAGTACCGGTCGGCGTGCAGGGCCACGTAGCGGGCCGCCAATGCACTCTTGCCGATCCCGCCGAGACCGTGCACGGCCTGCACCACCGCCCCGGGTCCTGCGGCCAGGGCCTGTTCCAGACGGGCCAGCTCCGGTCCGCGTCCCACGAACAGCGGGACGTGTGTGCTGACCCCCACCGGCCCGGCTGCCGCCGGCATCTCCTCGACCGGCGGCAGCGGCCCCACGGCGAACTGCACGTGCTGGGTGTTGTGGTCACCGACCTGGATGAAGGCGGGGCCGTTTAATGTGTTGTTGTTCATGCCTTCACCCGCCGGGCCCGCCCCAGTCTGGTCATGTCTGGTCATGTCTGGGGGCCGAAGCGGACGTCCTGCCGGTTGAAGTTCCCGGCCTGGAATGCCGTCTGGTCATTGAACTTGTTGCCGGACACCAGGCCCGCGGGGGCGGCTTCCTCCAGGAGTTGCTGCAGTTCGGCGGCGACCCGGTCACGCTGCTCGTCGCCTATGTCTTCGAGCAGGGCTTCGATGCGGGTGGCCCATGCCGTCTCCTGCCGTGTCCTGGCCCGCTCGGCCGCGTCCGTTCCGGCGGTGCCGGCGGCGGCCAGTTCGGCCGCGCTGCGGTCCAGCCGCTCCAGCTCGCCGCGTTCCCGCGCGGTGTCCCCGCGTCCGAACCACCGCGCCAGCCGGCTGCGCAGCCCTTCCCACGCATCGCTTCCCGCCGCCTGCACCACCGTGGTACCCCCTGCTGCGGCCAGTGCCGTCAACGCCTCAGGCAGCATCACGCCCCCTACTCTCATTCCCTGCACGCCGGTTGTTCTGAAACCGTAGCGTCCAACCGGGTGTGTACACAGCATCTTTGCCCGGTATACATCCAGCTACAGGCATCCGGTTCTCCGTCGGCGCTTCATGCGGCCCAGCCCAGGCCGACCGCGGTCAGGTCTCCTCGCGCAGCACGGTGAAGTCCACGTTGAGCTTCGTCTCGTACGCCTTGGGCTGGATGCCGAGCTCGTGCGTGGAGTACTCGCCGAACCGGTTGATGTGCTCGCGTTTGCTGCCGGTCACGCCGCTGCTTCTTGGGCTTGAACCGTCCCATCGAGGTACCCCCTCTGTGTGTGATCAGCCAAGCCTCAGCCAGGCGCGAGGCGGCACAAGACCGCCTCGCGCCATACCCCCCCAGCCGAACGGCAAGAGGCCCCCGGCACGCCGGGGGCCTCGCCGGGGACGGTGCCGGTCAGGGCAGGAAGTTCTGCTGCCACTGGAGCGAGTCCATGCTCAGCGCGGCGTCCGCGAGGGCCTTCGCGGACGGTGTCTTGAGCGAGGCGAGGCTGGTGTCGATCCAGTTCTGGGTGAGGCTGTAGCCCTGCTCCCGGTACTCCACCGCCTGCACCAGGCACTCGAGCTTGTCGGCGTCGCGGGCGACGACTGCCTCCGGCGTCTCGCCGGCCTCGTACTCGTCGACCGCGCTCTGCACCCCGGTACGGACGGCCGGGTGGGCGTTGGCGACCTGGTCGGCAGTCACCTCGCCGTTGGGCGCCGCACGCAGGTACTTGCGGCCGATGTGTGGGATGTCCCCGATCCGGGTTTCCTGCGAGTCGTGGAACAGGCACATCAGCGCGACCCGGGCGGGGTCGGCGCCTTCCATCATGGCGAGCACCGAGCCGATCACCCCGACGCGGAAGGAGTGTTCGGCGACGGACTCCGGCTGCTTGTTGCCGGTGAACCACCAGCCGGTCCGTGCGACGCGCTTGAGCACACCCATCTCGGAGATGAAGCTCGCGGTACCCTGGGTGGTGTCGTCAGCCATGCGGTCCTCCGGTGTCAGCGGTTGTGATCGAAAACGTAGCGGACATGAGTCAGGCCGCGACATCACCGGCATAGGCAAGAGGCGAGTACACACGGAAGAACTCTTCTCACGGAGACGGCCGGCCCCGTGGGCTGGGGCCGGCCGATGCTCAGGGAGGACGGTTTCAGCCGCGGCGGAGCTCGCCGCGGATGATGCCGCCGATGAAGGCGGTGTATTCGGAGTCGGTGAACAGGTGGGGTGCCTTGTCGGGGTTCTTCGAGTCGCGGAGCGCGACGACGCCTTGGTCGAGGAAGGCGATCTGGACGCAGTTGGTACCGCCGCTGCTCTCGCTGCTGGTCTGCCACTGGGCGTCACGCAGCTGGGACTCGACCCAGGTGGCGTGGAGTTCGTTCTTGTTCATTCAAGATCCTTGGCAATGGTGGTGAGGAAAGAGAGCGACGCCTTCTGCGAGAGGGCGTCAGATTTAAGCAGGTCGCTGGTGGTGCGGTATGCCTCCACCGCCGACGGTTCGTTGAGGTGGAGGGAGGCGCGGAGGGACTCGATGCAGACGAGATCCCGTCCGTTGGGGAAGGACATGAGCATGAACGGGCCGTCCATCCCGGCGTGGGCGCCGACCCGGTGCGGCAGGACCTGGATGGTGATGCTGGGCACGGTGCGCGCGAGGTCGATCAGGTGGCCTATCTGGGCGCGCATGACCGGCCGGCCGCCGACTTCCTGACGCAGCAGTCCTTCAGGGAGGACTGCCCAGATCTTCAGGGCCGGGTCGCGCTCGAGCATGTTCTTCTGGTGCTCCTGGCGCATGGACACGAAGCCGTCGATGTCCTCCTGGGTCTTCCAGGCCCGGCTGCCCTCGGTCACGGCTCGTGCGTACAGCGGTGTCTGCAGCAGTCCGTGGATGGATGCGGGGTTGAACACGAACAGGCTGCTGGCGCTCTCCACCAGGGAAAGGTAGTCACCGAGGGGGTCGTCGACGACGCCCCCGTAGCGCTGCCACCAGTCAACTTCCCCCGCTCGGCGCACCAGATCTCTCAGCCCTTCGCGTAGGCCGGGGTCGGTGATGTCGTACACCTCGAAGAAGTGCGGCAACTGCTGGATCTTGAGGCCCTGTACCCCCTTCTCGATCTTGCTGACCGTCGAGAAGGCCCGGTACCCGAGACGGCTTGCCGCCTCTTCCTGCGTCCATTCCAGGGCCTCGCGGATACGGCGGAGTTCTGCACCCAGGCGCCGGCGCCGGGGCGTCGGTTCGACCGGCATGCCCACCCCCTCTTCCGTTTCGGGGCCAGGGTAGCGCCCGAGCCAGTTCGTGAATATGCCAAATCTCCTGGAGGAAAGACTTTCCTACAAGACCACTTGCCGAACGGGTAGTTGGCCGTCACTATCGGACTCGGAACTGCGGACGGTGCTACCTCGATCACGCCACGTTGATCGTGTCGCGGCCCCAGAATCTAGGTTCAAGGTCATTTGGCCGGTTTCGGCTTGCTGCTCCGTTCTGCGCGGCCGTGACTCATGACAGCGGGCGCGTGACGCGTCCGCATCCGACACCAACAAGGGGGTCCCCGTGCCCGAGAAGGTCACCAAGGACAAGGTGCTGTGCTACGTCGTGCGCGACGGGAAGCTGCTGGTCTTCCGGCACACCGACTACAGCTACGAGGAGGTCGGCATCCAGGTCCCGGCTGGCAGCATCCGCCCGGGGGAGACGCCGGAGGCGGCGGCGCTGCGGGAGGCGGGGGAGGAGACCGGCCTGAACGACTTCAAGATTGTGCGGAAGCTCGGCGAGGCCGAGTACGACATGAGCCCCTACCGGTTCGAGTTGCAGCGCCGGCACGTATTCCACCTGGAGCTGACCGAGCCCACGCCGGAGCGGTGGGCCAGCCAGGAGGACCACGACGGTGAGCAGCAGCCGACCCGGTTTGAGTGCTTCTGGATCCCGCTGGAGGCCGCCCACGTGCTGCAGTCCGGCCAGGGCGCCCTGCTGGGACGCCTGTACGACTGAGTCCCGTCCGGTCACGGCCCACCGCAGGAGGCAGCCGATGCACCGCACCACCGAACAGCATGGACCGATCGAGATCGAGCAGCTGTACCGCGGCCTGGACGTCGAGGGCACCACCAGCGCCGTGTCGGTGATTCTGAAGTTGCGCGGTGAGACCTGCGACATCGACTGCCTGTACTGCTACGAGAAGCGCAAGGAGGCCCCGGGAGGCGCCCGGATAGACGCCGGCCAGGTGCGGCGGCTCGCCGAGCTCTTCGCGGGGCGGCCCCTCGCCGTGGAACTCCACGGCGGCGAGCCGCTGACGGCGGGCCGTGAGCGCATCGCCGAGGTGCTGCGCGAGCTGGCCGCGCAGCCGAGCGTGGTCCGGGTCTCGATGCAGACCAACGGCGTGCTGCTGGACGAGCAGTGGCTGGACCTCTTCGACGCGGAGTACCCGGGCCTCCAGATCGGCATTTCCCTGGACGGGGACGCGAAGGGCAACGTGTGGCGCGTCGGCTACGACGGCAGGCCCGTCTACCCGCGCGTCGCCGCGGCCCTGCGGCTCCTGGCCGAGCGCGGCCGCACGGCCGGGGTGATCGCAGCGGTCACCCCCGCCATCCTCGGCCGCGCCGAGGCCGTCCTGGACCACCTGGCCGGGTTCGAGGCCGTCAACGCGATCAGCTTCGTGCCGTGCTTCGACACCGCCGTGCGGCGGCCCACCGCCGCGTCCGGGCAGCGCGTCCCGGCGAGCCGGCAGCTCCAGCAGGCGGCCGTCGACGGGGCGGGCGGCCCCGCCTGGGCGATCAGCCCGGAGGCGTACGCGGTGTTCGTGCTCGCCGCCACCACCCGCTGGATCCACGCCGGGTACTTCGCGCGCCTGAAGCTGGAGCCGGCGGTCTCCACCATCCGGCGCCTGCGCGGACTGGGCTCGGGGTTCTGCCACTTCTCCGACCTCAAGTGTGACCACGTCTTCACGCTCTACCCGGACGGCCGGTTCGGCAGCTGCGACGAACTGCCGTGGCCGCAGGCCAAGTTAGCCCGCCTCGACCAGGCCGGTGACCAAGCGGGGATCATCGCCGCGCAACGTCGGCTGCCCCTGCTGAACCAGGGCAAAGACCTGATGGAGCGGTGCACCACCTGCGACTACCGTTCCACGTGCGGCGGAGGCTGCATCGCCACCCGCGTGCGCTACGAGAAGGCCGGGGACCAGGACGCCTACTGCGACTACCGGATGCGGATGATCGACGGCATCGCCGCCCTTCTCGCGCAGCCCGCCCACCCGGCCGGCGCCTGGTGCAGCACCACCCGCTGGCGCCCCCGCACGCCGAACAGCATGCGCGACATCGACGCCTTCCTCGCCCGCTGGAACGACTCCGACGCGCCCCGCCCTCCGGTGCGGCTGCACACCAGCGCGCACGGCAACATCAACAACGTCGGCCGGCCCGGCATCCACGAGGCCGACGAGCTGGACCCCGCCCACCCCCAGTGGCGCGCGGCGATCGAACCCGGCATCCGCCCCCTGGTAGACGCCGTCACCGACGCGTGGGGCCTCGTCACGTACGACAGCTGCCAGGGCCACCCCTACACCAGCCTCGACCTGGCACCCGCCGAACGCCGGATCGGCATCCTCCCGCGCGACCGCACGCAGTACGCCCGGACGGCCGCGGCCCTGTGCCGCAGGGTCACCGCGGCCGCGCCCGCGCTGCCGCCCGCCGTGCGAGCGACCGTCGGGCGCGCAGAACTCCAGTGCGAGAGAAGCAGGCGCACCGTCCCGGTCCTCGACCTGGTCCTCCTGCCCGCCCCCGGGTACGGCTGGCCGGCGTACTTCGCCGCTGTCGACATCGCCACCTCCGCGCTCGTCCGCGCGCTCGCCGACGAGCACCCCACCGTCGGCCACGACTGCGCCTGCCCCGCGCCCCGGCCCGTCCAGGCCGCGGCCCAGGAGGCACGGAGGTGACCACCGCCCCGGACGCGCTGACGATCCACCAGCTGCTCGGGCGGATCGTGTACTTCCACGCCCTGTACATCGCGCCCGAACTGCCCGCCGGCCCCCCGGCGCAGCACGGCCCGGTCTGCTGCAACCACGGATCGGCCCCCGGCCGGCGTCCGGCCGCTGCTCTCCCCGCCGGTTCGGCCTGGCACGCGCTCGTCGACGTCGCGACCGCTCTTCCGTCCCATCACCGGCCGTGCCCGAACACCGCCGGGGCGTGCTGCGCGACCTGCCGGGTCGCCGCCGCCGCCTCGGCGGTGGCCGGCGGATGGGCGCTGACCGAACACCGCGCCTACCGGCAGGGCGACCCGACCGCGCAGCTCGTGAAGGACTGCCGGTCCGCGGCCGCGGACCGGATCGCCCGGGTCTTCGCCGCCCAACACCACACGGCCTGCCCGGCGCTCGGCGGCCTCGCCGCCCCGGCGCCGCAGGCACTGCCCGACGTGGACACGCTGCCGCTCACGAGCGAGCTGCTGGCCCTGTGGGCGGACCCGGCCGCCACCACCCGCCACCCCGTGGCCAGCTGGCTCAACCACTGCACCGGCCTCGCCGACGTCCGCCGCGTGCTCGATTCGAGGAGGAGCACCACGTGATCCACATCGCCGAAACCGTCGCCACCGGCAGCATCGAGGACTTCCTCACCTCCGAGGAAGGAGACCGACTCGCCACCGTGATGCACACCTTCCTCACCTCCGAGTCGCGCGACCGCTTCGGCGAGCAGCGCACCCACTCCATCCACGAGATCCCAGGCCACTCCCCGGAGCAGGCGATGGCCGTGTACGAGCCGGCCGGGCGGGTGGAGATACCGAAGATCCCTGCCGAGGCCGAGGACCTGCTCCAGCTCGCCTTCGACCGGGCCCGCCCGGCGCTGTCCCGCGTCATGCCGTCCATCACCACCTGCCGGCCCTGGACCTACGTCGAGTACGGCCCCGGCCAGCGCATCACCAGCCACCTCGACGGCATCGCCCCCGACCCGCTCGCCTGGCCGCGGCAGATCGCCGGGATCAGCGTTGTGATCAGCCAGGCCCAGGCCGGCGGTGCCTTCTACGTCGAGAGTTCCTCCAGCGACCGCCTGTGGAACAGGCGCCTGGACCACGACCCGGACAGCGACTACGCGAACGGCATGTGGCTCGCCCACGACGGCGCCGACCACTCCGCCGACTGGTTCGCCGCCATGCCCCGCACTCGGTGGAACGTCAGCCCCGCGCCCGGAACCGCCCTGCTGTACGGATCGCAACTCGCGCACGGCACCGAGCCGGTCACCAGCGGCCGGGTCGCGAAGTTCATCAGCTGGCTCATCGCCGAGAAGGACTGAGAGGCAAGCCCATGCTGCTGGCCCTGGAAGGCATCGCCGGCGCGGGCAAGAGCACGCTGCGCGACCGGCTCCTCGCCGACGCCCATGCCGCGCACATCGCCCTGGGCCACATCGGCCAGTTTTCCTGGCTGTCCCTGCCCGCCACCCACACCCTCATCGGCCTGCGGGCCGGCTGCCCGGCCGCCACCAGCGATCAGGCCCTGGCCGCCGCCCGCGCTGATCTGGAGCTCCACGCCCGGCACAACCTCACCCCTGCGCTGGCCATGGGCCCGCTGGTCGCCGACCGGCTCACCCTGTCGACCGCCTGCCTGCTCGCCCTGCTGCACCACCGGCCGGCCGAGGACTACGTGCGCTCCCTGGCCGAGGTGCGCCCGGCCCGGGCCGCGCTCACCGTCCTGGTGACCACCGACCCCGACCTGTGCCAGGCCAGACTGCAACGCCGCCCGACAGCCCGCCGCTTCGCCGAGGACCCGGCGACCGCCGCCCGCCTCGCCGGCCTCTACGAACAGGCCGCAACGGCCTGGACGGACATCACCGGCCTGCCGGTACTGCGCCACCCGTGCACCACCGAAACCGACCTCGACCTGCTGGCCGCGGCGTGTCTGGACCGGCTGCGCGAAGCCGCCCGGCCCGCGGCCCGAATATGAGGAGCGTCCCCGCCATGCGCCTGCACCCGATGCACCCTGCCGCCTGGGTCCTCGACCAGCTCCGCGACGCCGGATGGCACATCGACGACCTGCTCGTCTTCACCCGTGCCAGCACCCTGGTCCTCGCGCACCGCGACACCGCCGCCCCGGTAGTCCTCAAGGCCGGATTCGGAAGCAACCACGTCCTGGCCGAACTCGACGAGAACACCCGGCCGGCCGCCTACGGCTTCTACTGGTACGCGGAGATGACCGAGGCCGAACGCGCCCTGACCCGCGCCGACTTCCGCCACGAGATCGCCGTCGCGCGCACCGCCACCGGCGCCGCGCACATCGTGCCGCTGCTGGAGGACGGCAGCACCGACCGGTTCGACTGGTACACGATGCCCCACTGCGCAGGCGGCAGCTTCCGGCCCCTGCTCACCGAAGCCGGCTCCACGGCGGCCGGCCTGTGAAGTGCCGTTTCAGTGTCAGTAGCCGCATGCCGCTTCTCTGGCATCATCGGATCCCCTGGGCCTGCCTTCTGACGTGGTGAAACCGTCTTCGATCCACTGGCGTCTAGTGGCATCAGGCGCTGGCAGGTAGTGGCATCAGTCAAGGACAGCTTCGTGGCACTTCCTATAGGGCCCGCTGCGAACCGTGGGGCGGCACCAGCGGCTCTGATTCTCGGGTGGTACCGGCTGTGACGATCAAAACCAAGGAAGCGTGGCTGGTCCCGGTGGCGGGTTCCGCCGCCCGGCCCGAGGGGCCGTTCGGCACGCAGCCCCGGGATGTCAGTGGGGTGCTGGACACTGGGCGTGCGTACTGCGGCAAGCGAGACCAGGGGAACGACGTGAGTGATGATGCTGTCCAACTTGAGAAGCGTATTCGTTTCGCCCTGAGCATCCTCGGCGAGAGCAACAGCCACCACGAATTCGAAGCCTTGTGCCTGGGCCTGGCCCGCCGGAGGATCACCAGCAATCTGCTGCCGGCGACCGGGCCCGTCAGCAGTGGCGGTGATCAGGGCCGGGACGCCGAAAGCCACTGGACCAACATCCCGCGAGAACTGCCCGGCACCTCCTGCTTTGTGGCGCTGGCCTCCACCGAGCGGGTGGTGATGGCCTGCACCATCCAGAGCACCGATGTCCTAAGCAAGATCCGAAAAGACCTTGCTTCGATCTGCGGGCAGGGCGCACCCGTTGACCGCGTCATCTACTTCACCGTGACCGCCGTGCCCACCAGGAAACGACACGACCTGATCGAAGAAGCTGCCCGGACGCATCAGGTCGGTCTGGAGATCTGGGACGCCGCTGCCCTCGCCCTCCACCTCGCCGACTACGATCTGTTCCACCTCGCGGTCCAGTACCTTCACCTGCCCTCCGACCTCACCCCGTCACGCCCGGACAGCGCCGGACACCTGCCCGACTGGTACGTCGAAGCCCGCTGGCGATGGCGGGCAAACGACGAACCGGCCCGCACCCTGGGCGACTTGGTGGACCTGAGGGCGCCGCTGCGCCATGCCACCTTCCACGATGAGGCGAGAGCCGACCTGCCGGAGTGGATCGGCTACGCACGTGCCCTCCTGGCTGCCGCAGCGGGGGAGGACACCGCTCTGCGGGCCCGCTACGAGATCGTTGTGGCGACCCTGCGCGGCCTCGGCGACATGCACCCGACGGACCAACAGGCCCGCGACTTCTTCGACACGATCACCGCCGACGACACCCTCACCGACCCTGGAATCCTCGAAGACGCCGTCGTGCTCCTCGGATACGGGTTCGGGGCTCTGATGCGCGGCCTCACGGCGTTGACCGCAGACAACCTGTGCCGCTGGCAGCGCCTGCTGGCAGACAAGATCGACCGCCTGCTGGACACGGACCCGCCCGCCAACGCCATGGCCCATCTGTTGGCCATGCGGGCCCGCCTGGCCCTGCATGCCGACATGACCACCGACCTCGAATCCGTGCCCAAGGACCTGCCGACCGTCCCGGAGGTCACCGCATCCGTCCTCGAAGCGGTGCAAGCCGGTGAACAGATACCTGTCCTGCAAACGAAGCCGCCGCTCACCGACCTCGACACCGGCATGCACACCCTGCTGCGGCTGGGCCGCCACCTGGACAACGCGCCGCTGTTCCCCATCGAGCACACCGCCGACCTCTTCGACTACCTCACCCCCGTACTCGTGGACCACCCGCTGTATCGGGAGGTCCGTGACCTGCTCGACCAGGCCACCGACCGCGTCACCGGCCAGACCGCACGAGGCGAACGCGCCCAGTCCCGAGGCCACGCCCTGATCAAGAACGGCCGCCTTCCGCAAGCGCTCCAGGAAATCCACGAAGCCAAGGCCAACTGGCTGCGCGGCGACACCCTCGAGGGCGGCCTGATCATGCTGCTCCTGTGCGCGCACCTCTACAGCGAACTCGGCCTGCCCATCGCCGCCAAGCAGTACGCGCTCGCAGCCGCCACCGCCGCGAAGTCCGCACCCGACCCGGAACTCAGCTGACCCTGACTTCCGGCGTATGGCCACGCAGCTGCGGGCAGAAGGGTGGCGTGACTGGCATCTGCTGACCGCCATCGCGAACGCGGCCGGAAACTATCGCGCCCAGCAGCAGGGTCTGCGCCCCTCCCCGGGCGATTCCCACGAACACCGAGCCCGCATCCTTGCCGCCATGCAGGCCCCCGAGCGTTCCGACGACCTGCCTGTTCCTGCAGGAGCATTCACCGAACACGCCCTGCGCTCTCACCTGTCCGCGGCTGCCGTGAGCACCGCGCGCGGCCTCGGCCTCGTCATCCGCCCTGGCTCGCTCGACCCGCAGGCACTGCTGCTGGTGCTCGGCGAACGGTACGGCTACTGGACGGACGACATCGAGCACACAGACCCCTTCGGCTGGCCGACCGCAGAGGACGACACGATCTGATCGGCAGGGGAGCGTACGAAGGAACAGCACACACCGCCCGCCCAGACGCCCAGTGCGGCCTTCGGGCATGGCACTTCGACCGCCTCAAGGCAGCCCTTGAAGCTGCCGAAGTGACCATGACGGCAACCAGCGGACCGGCTGGGGGGAAGATCCCGCCCGCGTCGGGGCGGCCTTCAGGCCGGGCGGCTCGCCGCCGCCGAGGCCGGTACGAGGCGGGCTGCCGCGTGCCGGCCCAGGGCGTGGACCTCGTCGAGGGCCGGGTCCAGGGCGGTGACATCCTGTTGGAAGGCTTCCAGTCTCTCGGGGTCGGTGCAGATGCTGAGCAACAGAGAGGTGAACGATTGCCAGGCGTCGGCTGGAGAGCGACGGCTGATGTATTCAGCGCAGTCCAGGTAGTGGCGTACGCGCGGGTTGGCCGCACGGACCTGCTCGATGTGCTGCAGTGCGGGATCCTGCAGGCAGGCCCGGTAAGCCAGGCGTAGCGGCAGGGCGGACTCCACCAGCACGGCGAGCACGTGGCGGACTGTGCAGATGGTGCCGTAGTCCGTCTCGCGCAGTCGGCGTGCCCTGTCGGCCGTGAGCATCCAGCTCGGGTCGGCCAGCCTGTTGCCGGAGAGCTCGCGCTGCGCGGCGATGGCCGTCATCTCGGTGAACGCCTGAGCTGACAGGGCTTCATCGTCTTCTGACCCCAGTGACTGTTGGAGGGATTCCATCACGCTGTCCGCGCCGAATTCCTCCATGCCGAGCACTGCGGCTGCCGCGAACGTAGCCAGTCCCTGAGCGTCCGCCCGGCTGTGTGGATCAGCCGGGTGGACGCCGCCACCTGCCGAGCGCATTCTCCGCGCCTGGTGATAGCGCCTGGTGTAGTAGGCGTGTGCGGCAGCATGCGCGGCCTCCGCACGCCGCTCAGGATCGTCGCCCACGGCTTCGACAGCCCGTTCGACGACGGTCACCGCACTTGACCGGTCCTGGCCGAGGTACCACGTCAATGCCTTACGAACCCCACGTTCGGGCAGCGGAACCCAGGTGGCGACGAACGCATCCTCGCACCGCGGGTGCACGGTGAAGACGCGGAGCACGGCCTTTTCAAGACGCGTCTTCCTGGCCGTGGCCAGAGCAAGGGCCTCGGCCACCCCGGCGGTATCGGCCGTGAGTTCCGACACCGATCCGGCACCTCTTCCCAGACCGCGCCGGGTGGCCCACGGCAGGGCCCCGAACTCACGCCAGCGCCTTATCCGGGCCCAGCTCACGCACAGATCCCGCGCCCGCAGCAGTTCAGACAGCTCTCGCTCAGCCGCACTCGGCCCCTTCCACGCCACGGCCACACTTTAGTTAGAACCCCGCGATTATGCCGCCCGGTTGCCGGCTGCCGAGATGGCCTACTGGATCGCACGCCCGCCGTCCCAGCACGTACCTGACGGGTGCGACGTTCTCAACTCCCTTCACACGTAGGAGGATTCATGCCACGACCTGTTCGCCGAACCCGACGCCTGCTGCATGCCGCAGGCTTCGCCATGCTCCGCGGCGCCGCGTACGCGGCCGGCAGCACCATCATGACCGGGTTGCTCGTGTGGCTGATCTCGCGGTGAGCCCAACGCACCGGCCGCGGAGCCCGCCGTGGCCGTCTTCGCGCGGCGCGCCTCCCGGATTGCCTCGAAGGCGTGGGCAGTCCTGAGCGTGCCGTAGCGGCGCGGCTGATGCTGCTCTCTGGCGCACCGGTCAGCCGTCGGTGCGCGCGATTGCGGATGGTGCTGCCCACGGGCTGCAGGATCTTGCCCTGGAGCGACGAAACGCGCCCTTTGGCCCGTCCCATGGTGCGCCGGGAATCTGACGTGAACTGTGAGGAATCGAGTGACGGGCGCTGGCGCGTTCTGTAATTATTTGATGCTGAACGTGAATGGAGAAGACGTGAGTGGGATGCGGGGCTGCGGGTGAAACGTCGTGATGGCCCCGACGGCGTGCATCTCTTCGACCGTCGCACCGGCTTGAACGTGCTCCTCGATGAGGTCGACGTGCCCAGGGTGCAGTGGGCCCGCGCTCCGCGTCAGGTGTCGATCGCCCTGACCAATGCCTGTGACCTGGCCTGCCCGTTCTGCTACGCGCCCAAAACCGCCGCCGTGCTGGATGCTGCCCGGCTGTGCGCATGGATCGACGAACTGGACGCGGCGGGCTGCCTGGGTGTCGGGTTCGGCGGCGGAGAACCCACCCTCTACCGCCGCCTTCCCCAGGTGTGCCGCCACGCTGCTGAAGGCGGCGGCCTCGCGGTGACGATGACCACGCATGCCCACCGCTTCACACCCCAGCTGATCGATGCTCTGGCCGGAGCGGTCAACTTCGTCCGCGTCAGCGTCGACGGCGTCGGCCCCACCTACGAGAAGCTGCACGGCCGCCCCTTCTCCGACCTCGTGCAGCGGCTTGCCTGGATCGGGCAGACGTTCAGGTTCGGGCTCAACTGCGTTGTCAACGCCGATACGTTGCCGGATCTCGACGCCGTCGCTGACCTGGCCGCCTCGACCGGGGCAGCGGAACTCCTGCTGCTGCCCGAGCGTCCGGCGCGCGGCCGCCAGGGCAGCAGCCCGCAGATCATCGCTGCCCTGCACCGGTGGGCCACCGCGTACCGGGGGCCGGTACTGCTGACCCTCGCGGAGGGCGACACCGGTCCGCTGCCCCTCGCTCAGCCGCTGCCCCGCGAAACCGGGCTGTACGCCTACGCCCACCTCGATGCCACCGGAACACTGCGGCGCACCTCCTACCACTCGGCCGGTGAACCGGTCGACGACCGCGGCGTCCTCGCCGCGCTCGACCGCCTGCAACAGAAAGATGTCGCATGAAGGTCTGGTCCGGGTACGGCACCGAGCACTCCATGAACCTCGTCGTGATCGGCCGGTTCAAGGACGCCACCAGCGCCGAACGAACCCACGCCCTCATCAAAGAACTCACGACGGCCCTGCAAACGGAGGAAGAAGCCGGCCGCCTGACCGTAGGCGAGCCGAACGACCGCTACAGCGACGAGGTTCTGAAGCTGCTCAGCGACCTCAACATCCACAGCATCGGGCCGCGCGAACTCGAGCAGTTCCTGTACGACCTCACCATGCGCCGCGACGGCGACTCCATCGTGGTGAGGACCGATGAGACCGACGTCCTAGCGTTGCTGAAGGTCCTCATCGACAAGGGCGCCCGCATCGAGGTGTATTCCGCACACGACTACCCCGACACCGGCCACGGCCGGGGCGAGTGAAGGCGAACGATCCGATGACCCCGCTGGACTGGGACAAGTTCACGGCGCTACCCGGCAGCCCCCGGGACAACTTCGAGCTGTTGTGCCGGGGTGCCGTCACTCACGCATATGGCCGCTTCGGCCGCTTCATCGCCCTGGCCCAGCAGCCCGGGGTCGAGTTCCACCTCGCCATCGATCAGCCTGGCTGTCCGCTCGGTGAGCCCGGTCGCTGCTTCGGGTGGCAGACCAAGTGGTGGGACATCCAGGCGGGCCGCGCCATTGGTAAGACCCGCCGAGGCGACGTTGAGGACTCCCTCAGGAAGACCGAGAAGCACTTTCCGGAGATCACCGACTTCGTGCTCTGGACCCGGCACCCGCTCACCGCCGGCGACCAGACATGGTTCTACGGCCTGCCCACCCCGATGAAGCTGCACCTAGCCACGGAGGTCGAGCTCGGTCATCTGCTCATCGGCGATGCCGTTCTGCTGCGCGAGTCCTACTTCGGATCCCTCGTCCTGACCCCGGAGCGTCTCGCCGAACAGCATGCGCGGGCCGCCGCCGAAGCCGGCGAACGCTGGGTCCCCGAGGTGCATCAGGCCTCGGCCGCCGAGCACCGGCTTCGGCGGATGCTCGCCGAGCCCGACGCGTGGGACGACCTGGGCGACGCCGACCGCAGCATCGCCCGCTTCGAGGCAGCACTCGATGATGTGGCCACCACTTTGCCGGGCCCACTGGCGGAGGAGACCGGCGTGATCGTCGCCACGGGACGTGGCGTCGCCGAACTCCTGCAGGAGGTACATCAGCAGATTTGCAACAGCCAGCCATCCCCGTTGCTGGGCGCCACAGACCGCACCGTGCCCCAGGCACCCGCCGCACAGCCCGCCGTGCTCCGACGACTGCGCGTCCTGCGGCACCCAGCCGCCCTACCGCTGACCAACCTGATCGCCCACATCCGCGACGCCGTAGCCCTTGCCCACCACGTCACCGATCACCTATCGACCCGGCTCGCGGTGGTCACAGGCGACGCCGGATTCGGCAAGACACAACTGTCCGCGACACTCACCGAGCCGACAACGGCACGCCCCGCCGGTGTCCTTCTCTACGGCCGGCGACTGAGCGCCCGCCAGACCCTCGACGATCTCGCCAGCCAGATCACGGCAGCGGGAAAGCCCCTGGCCTCCTTCGAGGAACTCCTCGCCTCAGTCGACGCAGCCGCACAGCGAGCAGGATGCCGTCTGCCCATCGTCATCGACGGCCTGAACGAGGCCGAAACCCCCACGCTGTGGCCGCCGTTGCTGCGCAGCCTGCGGGTAACCCTCAAAAAGTACCCATCCGTACTTGTGGTGTGCACAGTCCGCGAGGCATTTCTCGACGACACGATCCCCGCCGACGTGAATGACATCCTCGAGCTCGATGGATTCAACGACGACCTCAACGAGGCCATCGCCCGCTACTTCACCCACTACAAAATCGAACCGGGCGGCGCCGGCCTGCCGCGTGAACTCCTCAGCCACCCGCTGACACTGAAGATCTACTGCACCGTAGCCAACCGCGACCGCAGGCAAACCGTCAGCGCGGCAGGCCTGCCCAGCTCCCTGACCGGAATCTTCGGTGAGTACCTCACCTCCGCCGCGCGCCGAGTCTACGAACTCATCCCGTCCATCCACCCCAACGACGTCAACCAGGCAATCCACGCCCTAGGAAACGCCCTGTGGGAGGACCAGGCACGCGACCTTCCCGACACACAGACGAGGCAGCTGTGCCAGGACGCCCACCGCCGCTGGCAAGAGAGCCTTCTCGCAGCCCTCGAACACGAGGGCGTCCTCCTGCGCCACCCCGACGGCGCGGGCGGAACCACCTGGTCGTTCGTCTACGACCTGATGGCCGGGCACGTTATCGCCACCAGCCTCGTGCACACTTACGGCAGGGGTATCGCCCAGCGGCTGGGCGAGGACGCCACAACGGCACGCTTCAACGGCAAACCAGACGAGCGGCACCCGCTCGCCACCGACATTTTCCAGGCCCTTGCAGGCGTCATGCCCCGCGCCAGCACCCTCCAACTGTGGCAGGCCGTCGCCGAACCTCTCCGCCTGCCCGCTCTCCTGCATGCCGCCCGACTCGAAGCAGCCCACCTCGACTCTGCCACGGTGGATGCGCTCGCCACCCACTGCGACGATCTGCGCGGACGAAACGACATCCTCTGGCGGCTCTTCAGCACCCGCGCAGCCCCGGGGCACCCCCTTAACGCCCATTTCCTCGACCGCATTCTGCGTGACCGGCCAGTCGCCGACCGAGACCTGCGCTGGAGCGAGTGGCAGCGCACCAACAGCCGCCGATTCCTCACCGATGCGACAGCCCTGGCCACGTACTGGCGTGAACATCCGCATCGCACCGAGGCCGACCGGCTGCGGGCCCGGTGGCTGATGTGGACGCTGACGAGCACCGACCGGGACCTTCGCGACGCGGCCACGGCCGCTCTGTACTGGTATGGCCGGCACGACGCAAGCGGACTATTCACCCTGGCCCTGGAAGCGATCACCGTCAACGATGCCTACGTCGTGGAACGCATGGTCGCTGCATGCTACGGCGTCGTGACCGCCCACCCGCTGCACACCCCAGACGTGGAAGCCGCTCTGTCGGCCTACCTGGCAGGACTGCTGAATGCCTTCACAGGACCCGAGGCGACCCATCCCACCTTCCACGCGCTGACCCGGTACTACGTTTCCTCGACGTTCGACTTTGCCCACCGCCGCTGGCCGACTGTGGTCCCTGCCGCAGCCGAACAGCCCTTGACCTTTACCGCAGCACCGGCGATCACTTCGTTGCCCGAGGGCGATCCGCGCTGGGAGGACATCAGCCGGACGATGGGCATGGACTTCGGTAACTACACGCTCGGGCGGTTGTTCCCAGACCGCCGGAACTACGACGACACCCATTCCGGGCACCAGGAAGCCACTGCCGTCGTCCTCGGCGTTGTCTACGCGCTGGGCTGGCGCCCCGACCTGTTCGACGAGGTGGAGGGCCGCATCACCTCAGCAGCATCCCGGCAACGTCACAACTCCACTGGCCGGGTCGAACGGTATGGCAAGAAGTACGGCTGGATCGGCTTCCACATCATGGCGGGCATGCTGGCCGACCGCGGTCAGCCACCTGAGGACCTCGAAGTAGACATCGACCCGACCTTTCCGCAGCCCCCGCAGCTTGTCCCGGTACCGCTCAACACGTGGGCGCCACGGACACCGGCCGACGATCTCGAATGGCTGCGCCACGGAATCGTCAAGGTACCGGACGACTTCCTTGCACCAGCCCGGCTCGACGAGGACGAAGGCCCGTGGCTCCTCGTGCACGCAGAGATAGACACCGAGGACGTGACCACCGGACGCGACACATTCGGCCTCTTCAACACCGTCCTCGTCGACCAGGAGAACCTGACCGAACTTCTGGAGGCATTCGATGCCATGGCCCACCCGGGCCGGGACGCGATCGACCTGCCTGCCGAGTACTACGTCTTCGCCGGCGAGATCCCCTGGCATACCCGATTCGCTGCACCCGAGCCGGGACTGACCGTCCAGGACCTGTACAGCGACACGCTGCGCTACGACAGACCGGAACTCCGCTTCGAGCGGCTGGCCCACCACTTCACCTGGGAATCCCATCACAGCAGCCAGAACCAGGCGACTGCCTATGTCCCCAGCCGACTGTTCTCACAAGCCTTCGACCTGCGTGCCCTTCCGGCGGGCTTCGACCAATCCGAACCCTCCGGCACCCGCGCCGCACGGTCTTTCGCAGCCCCTCCCGGCTTCTCGGGCGGCCTGCTGTATCTACGCGCCGACCTTCTTCGGCAGTATGCGGCCGGCCGTGCGATCGTCACCTTCTGCTGGGGAGAGCGGCAGATCAAAACCGTCTGGCCCGAGAGACCGTCCGGTGCCTTGCAGGAGCTCTACCAGGCCCATCAGAACATTTGGCGCCAGACGAAGCGGCACTGAAGCACCATCCTTGGCGCGCGTGGACATCCAGGACAGGCTGGCCCGTCTCTGCGCAACCGTGCGCAATGGGCAGTGCCCCGGAATACGGGCATACCGCCAAGGAGAACCGGCCCACACAGGAGAAACTCCACTGCGTTGGCTGCGGCCACCAGGCGCACGCTGACGAAGTCGGAGCCACCAACGTTCTACGGGCCAGGCTGGTCCGTCGCGATGCCAACCAGGCATAGAGAGAAGCCCCCTCGTCTACGAGGGGGAGGAGCCACAGTGCTATTTGCCGCGAAGCTCGTCGATCCGACGCTGCTCCCACCAGTCCAGGATCATGTCGAGGCGCCTGACAGATGGTTCAATACTGCTCAGGGCTCGGTCCAGGTTGATGAATGGAACCATCAGACCGGTGAGCGACGACGTCTTGGACCTCAACCCCTCAGCCTGTTTCCCCCAGGACGGCACGCGCTTGGCAACGTCACTCAGACCGGTCAGCATGCGGGCCATGTCGTCATCTGGAAGGGAAGCGTCCGCTACCCCGGAGTTGTCGACGCCCAAGAGTCCCTGCGCGGTTGATACGGCCGCGGAGACGACCTGTACACGCTTTACTGCGTGGTCGTGGAACCGACGGGCCATCGCTTTGACATCTACGTCCACTCCCTCGACGAGCCGGCCCCGAAGCTGCTGGGGCGTCACGATGGGAGACGGGTCCGAAGACGCCATCGTCCACGCGATCGGTTTATGCCGACCGAGAAGTTCGTCTGCCAAAACCCTATAGGCCAGTACGAGGTCTGAGATCAGGTCCGGCTCGAGCGTATCCCGGTGATACGCCGCGTTGCGGTACTGGTGGAGCCGGTCGAGTACTTCGCGTTCCTGGGCTGTCAGGACGCTCCTCTGCATCAGGAACTTGGTCTTTTCGTGCAGGTGGTCATCCATGGCCTTACGGCGATCCGGTCCCACGTGGTCGTCGACCAGCCGACTGAGCTGCTCCTCGAGCTCCCCGCCGCTGTCACGGAACTCGCGCATCTCCTCAATGACGCTGTCCGCGATCTGCAAGGCCAGTTGGGCGTTGACCTCACGGCCGACGACCACCTCAACCAGGTGGTCAAGGAGGATGAGAGCAAGACGGTCGTGTGCCTGATCGCCTGCCTTGGCGCATCGCTGGATCTCGGTTATCTCGACCGCGAGCCAGTTCCACTGCTCGGCCTGCTGTACGGTGACGCGGTCCCAGTCGGACGCGAAAGGCTGCATAGGGGGCATGGCACCAGTTTCCCAGTGCCCGACCGCCACCGAACCGTAGGCTTCAGTGATAGCTGTTCTGAGCGCACATCACCGACCAGGCCGCAGTGAAAGGCACGGCGAGTCCGCCTCACGTCAGGAGCAGGGTCCAGGCGAAGACGGATGTGCGAAGCCGGGCCGGTGCCCCAGCCTCGCCCGGAGCCGCCCAAGCAGGGCAGGAGACAAGGCGACCGCAGAGCGCCCTTTGCCCGCCGCCCCCGCATGGATGGGCAGCGGCTGCAGTAGACGGTGAAGTCGCCTGCACCGATGTCGCGGACGAACTTCTCCGCGCCGACGGGCTGCTCATCGGACGCTTCGCATGCTTCGCGAGGTCACCAGGCTCGAGAGGCCGACCGATCCTCTGGCAGGCATACGGTCTTTGACTCTCATAGACGGCCTGCCCCGTAGGCGCGGAGCGGCCACTGGATACCACGTCGGTCCGCGTCCCCCGTACAGCCCGACAAACCTGAGCATGTCCAACAGGTTCCGTGCCTGACGGCCATACCTACGCAACGCGCCAACGATCGCCGCAGCGTCTGGCCGGAGATGTGGCATGCGCTGTGGTCGAGTGCCCAGCCCCGCCTCACGGCCAGCAATTTCAGTCGAAGAGGCTCTCCTGTACGGCAGGCGCGTTGCGGGGGCGGGGGAGTGGGCGCCGCATCGCTTCCGCGGGCGCGGGCGCGCCGGCGGAGCCCTCGGTCAACGCGTGCTGGCATGCTGCCCGTAGCTCAGGCAACGTGAGTCGGCATCCCAGAAGATCCAGGAATTCCTCTACGCTCCAGTCGATAAGCGCGCCTTGCCGGGACAGGTACAGCCCTACATCCGTGACAGCGAAGGCGTCGCTGTAGTCGAGCAGGAGATAGCCGGCGAGCTGGTAGATCTCGGCCCGGCTCATCCGCTCCGGCCTGATGGTCGCTTTGCAGTCGATCAGCTGCCCGTCCAGGATGAAATCGGCGTCCGCTCCGCCGACATTGCGACTTCCGTCGAACACCGGGCCGCCGATCCGTGCAGCGGCAGACAGCTTGACCAGGCGGTCAAAGGGGCCCGGCGCGCCGGCCAGCCCCATCTGGCTGCGGACATCGGCCACCACGTAATCGGGCACCGCAGCGGCAATGTCGTCGAGGGAGTCCCCAGGCCGGGTTGAACCGAGATTGTTGCCGCGGACCCATCCCACACAGCGGAAGATGGCTTCGAAACTGGATGCCACGTGGCACAGACGCACGAGACGGTCCTCGGAGGCGTCGTCGAGGGCGAGCGGTTGACCATCAGCGTTCTCATACCGGCACAGTTCCTCCAGCAGCACCTGCCCCGCTGCCTGCACGGTGCCGATGACTTCCAAGCTGGGCCACCCGTCGTCGTCGAGCGCGGCGCGCACCACGCCTTCCCTGATCGGCTGACCGGTGGGCACGCCGAGGCTGATACGGAGACGGTGGTCGATGGAGTGCCCCAGCATCCGGTAGTCCGCGCGCCGGCCCGCTTCAGGTGCAGGCTTGACCGGAGGCGAGTACTGGGCAAGGCGACGACGGTAGTCGGACAGCAAGACATCAGGGGAGGGGAGGTGCTCCGCCAGGAAGCGCGAGATGGCGGAGGCCGGGTCCTTCAGGCAGGAAGTGAGACTCATGCGAGGCATCGTTGCGGTTACGTCTGACAACGGATCAGGAGCGAATCGTTTCCTCTCCTCCTGAAGGGAATGAAACCGGCCAGGCGGAAGGGAGTGATGTGCGCCGCGTGCAGCTCAAGAGACCCGTGGTTCTCCAATGCGTGAGTGAAAGGAGAGCGGCCCCAGGCGCAGTTACAAGCCATTAAATTCTCGGCGCACAGCTGGACCGGATTCGGGCCTCTGGGCCACTACGCAGTTGCGCACCCGCACGATGTGGCACGGCGGAGACGCATATCTTCTGGCAGGTTGATATACAGCCAAAGCGGAGTGCGTTTCCGCCAAATGTGGTGACAGGTGATCAGGTTACCTTCTGGTAGTCGCGCGTGTTGTCAGTGGTGGGCACTACGGTGACGGCCCCTTTGGCCCACCAGCCGGGTTGGCGCTTATCCCTATCGCCACGCGAAACAGCGAATGATCGGCCTGACATCACTTCCTGAACCGTGCAGCAGCCCTCCTGCGCAGCACCACAGAACATCTGCCATCCCCACTCCCACCTTGCCTTTTGAGTCGACCGCGGCAGCAGGTGCGGGCTGTGTGCCGCGCCGCTCTGCCTCAACGCCGTAACCGCGTTGTGTTTTCAGTTTCCCTGAAATGGGTTCTGCAATGGTTCAGTACTGTACAAAACTCAGGGGAGTGACTACGCGCGTTGCGCGGCCGCCCACACAACGTCCGCATAACAGTTAGCGAGCCGAGCGCTGACATATCGTCCTGTCAGCCGGTGTGAATAAACACGCCACCGGCAACGGCCCACGCCACTCCCTCCCTGTGCTTCCCGCCTCCCGGCCCTGGCGTCACACAGCGGTCCGACAACGCACTGTGCCGTGCCAATGCCGTACAGCGAACGAAAAGCAGGAGCATGCGATGGGATTCGGAGAACTGGGCGCCAAGGGACTCGAAGGAGGACGGGCCCTTGCTAAGAGCTTGGACGTGCGAGTCTTCGACGACGTCGCATGGACCCGTAGCGACCAGGAACGCCTGGAGCAAGCGGTGAAGTACCTGTCCTCGAGGAAAGGGGCAGCAGCGGCTCTTCAGGCCCACCACATCACAACGGATCCTGCCGCTCTCACTCAGTGGTTGTCGCCAGGCCACGTGCCGGACCCGGACGTACAACAACGCGTGCAGCATGCCTTCCGGGGCCTACGTCGCCGCAACATTGCCCCGTGGCTGACCCGCTACCTCAACGCCGACGGCGGAACTCGCATCGAGATCCATCCCGTCGACCAGGAGGGCGTCGAAGCCCGCCATCGGCGCCCGCTGCGGGTGAGGAGTAAGAACATCTACCGCTGGGGCCCGATCGTGCAGGCCTGGGCCGGCCAGAACTTCCTCGAACTGGAGCACCGGTGGGAGTGGGAGATCAGCGACCTGGACTCCGACTACCGCAGCTACGCGTACGTGCAGCACATCGGCCTCCTCGGCTGACCTGCTGCCTCTTGGCCCCCACAGCCTTTCCGACAGCCCACATCATCACGAAGGGAGTACTCCGATGCGCCGGGCCCCTATCAGCACCCGCGCGGACGAATCCGCCCTGGCTCCTCCTTCTTCCCGTGAGAAGAGGGCGTTGCTGACCGCCGGGATCCGCTCGCTGGTTGTGCTGCGCGAACGCGGTGAACTGACGAGCACCGACGTGGAGACCGTCGCACGCACAGTCGGCGTCCACAAGCGCACCATCTGGCGGCGCCTGGAGAAGGCGCAGAACACAGGCACCGCCGACCTCGCGCCCCGCAGCCGGTACACCGTCACCGACGAGGTCCGCATCAAACTCGCCTACTACCGCGGCAACATCAAACGTGTCCACCAGGAGATGCTCGATGAGGCGGAAGATCCCGAGCAGGAGCCGAGCCTGTCCACGCTGCACCGGGCGGTGAAACTGGACCTTGCCCCCGGCGACCTGGCAGGCCTGCGATCCGGCATCCCCGCTTCCCGAGCTCTTGACCCCCACCTGAAGCGCCCGCCCACCTGCCGGAACGAAGAATGGGAGGGCGACCACAAACAGGCCCCCGTCCTGGTCTGGGCCGACGGCAGACTGGTCAAGCCCTGGATCACGTGGTTCTGCGACTGCCACACCGGCGTGACCATGGGCTGGGCTGTCACCCCGCACTACCCGCACCGCGGATCGATTCTGGCCGCCCTGCGCTCCTGCATCCTTACCGATGACATCCATGGTCCGGCCGGCGGACTGCCCCGCCGTATCCGTATCGACCGAGGCAAGGACTTCCTTTCCCGAGCTGTCACCCAAGCCATGGGCAGCTTTGGCGTCCACGTCGAAGTCCTGCCGCCCTACACCCCGCACCTCAAAGGAAGCATCGAAAACCTCAACCGTGCGGCGACCAGCATGTTCTTCTCCACCCTGCCCCGATACACCAAGACCCAGAAGCTGGACACGAAGCGGCGCGCAGGGGAGAAGGACCCGGCGCTGACGTTCGAGAATTTCGTCGACCTCTTTGCCCAGTGGGTCCGTACCCGCAACACCGAGCACCGTATGGCGGGACGCGGCAATCTGACGCCACTGGACAGCTGGAACAGCGACACCACCCCCTTGAGAGAACCACCGCTGGAGGATCTGCACGTCTTCCTTATGGAAGGCGAACGCTCCACCCGTGTCATCCACGGGCACGGGATCCGCTGGCAGGGCCGCGACTACGTCGGCGCGTGGATGACCGGTCGCACCGGCACCCAGGTCAACGTGCGCTACCAGCCCCACCATCCCCGTGCCATCGAGGTCTTCCATGCCCAGACGCACCAGCACCTGGGCACCGCTCATCTGGCCGATGAGGCCAGCGAAGAGGAGATCCGTGCCGTCTACCAGGCCCGCGACGACCGCGTCCGCCGCATCCGCCGCGACCTGGCTGAGGCACAGCGCCGTCGCCGACGCCGCTTCCAGCCCGCCACACAGCCGGGCCCAGCCCGTCTCGCCGGAACGATGACGCGCAAACAAGCCACGGCAGAACTGGCCCCGACCCGCACCACACGGCCCAAAGACGACGGCGTCCCCGCCGGATACATGCCCCGCCGCGTGATCCCCGGCGCCCGCTGGGCGATCCCCGCCCCGCCAGCCAGCACACCCAAGGACACCGCATGACGCCACCTCCAGGAGTGAACCGCCGGGTCGGGCCCCAAGGACACATCCGCTGGCAGGGCCGCACCTACACCGGCGCCCTCACCCAAGCCCACGCCGGTACCCGGGTCACCGTCCGCCCCTCCCCGCAGCACGGGCAGATCGAGCTGACCGACCCCGCCACCGGCCAGGACCTCGGCACAGCACACGCCCTGCGCCCCACGCCGCCCGTCCCGGACACCACGCCACAGCCCGAACCAACAACCGCACCTGAACTACCCCTTCACCCCACAACCCAAGGAGCAGAGCCCATGACCACCACCACCGATACCACCGCCGAGACCAGCGACGACCCCGACTTCTACCTCGACCTGCCCGACGCCCGCATCGTGGCCACCGAAGCCCTGCTGGAAGCAGGCGAGAACATCGCCGACACCATCGACGCCCGCGCCATGTCCTGCATCTACGGGGACGCCGGGCTCGGGAAAACCTTCTCCGTCCTCGCAGCACTCAAGGAAGTCGCCCCCGACCTGGTCCTGCTCCTGCAGTTCCGCTCACGCCCCACCCCGCGAGACATCCGCATGGAACTTTTCGAAGCCCTCCACCTGGAAGGCAAACCCCCCGCCCACCCCAGCGAGTTCGACCGGCTCCTCAAGCTCTCCCTGGCCCGCCGCCCCTACGTCCTGGTCTGCGACGAGGCCCAGCAGTTCAGCCGCGAGTGCTTCGAATTCGTCCGCCACCTGTGGGACACAGGCAGGAAGAAGAACCGGCCCGCCGTCCTGTTCGTCGGCGGCGAAGAGTGCTACAAAACCCTCTACAACGAGCCCGCCCTCGCCTCCCGGATCTACATCTGGCAGGAATTCACGCCCATGGAACCGGACGAGGTCCTCAAGAACATCCCCCTGTTCCACCCCGTCTGGGCCTCCGCCCCCGCCGACCTGATCAACTTCGTCGACCTTGAAGCCGGCGGCGGCACCTTCCGCATGTGGTCCAAAATCACCCACCACGTCCTCGAAGGCATGAAGCACCGCGAACTGAGCGAAGTCAACGAAACCATCGCCCGCTGGGCCGTCCGCCGCGCCCGCCCCGCCCGCCCCGTACGGCGCGACGACGACCGATGACCGCACCCTCCTACCGGACCACGCGCACCACCACCATCAGCACCGCCCACGGAAACGTCCGCTCCGCCCGCCACCACCTCGACCTCACCGCCGCACGCACCGTGCACACCCGCCAGGTCGCCGCCGCCACAGCCGCCCTCAAGACCACCGTCGCCCAACAAGGCATGCTGTGCATCGCCGCCCCCGCAGGAGCAGGAAAAACCTTCACCCTCCACACCGTCCTGGACCAACACCCCGCCTGGCACCCCATCCGGCTCCTGCCCCAGCCCCAAGCCCGCCCCGACGACCTGCGCCACAGCCTCCACCACGCCCTCGGCCTGCCCAGCCCCCCGCCCAAAGACCCAGGCACCAGCGACGACCTCATCCGCCACGCCCTGCACCACCCCCCACGGCTCCTGACCATCGACGAAGCCCACCAACTCTCCGCGTCCTGCCTGGAATACGTGCGCTACCTCTACGACGACCCGCACACACGCGTGACCGTCGCCCTGGCCGCCGGCAGCCACCGCCTCCGAGCCCTGCGCACGACCCCCGTACTCGCCTCCCGGGTGAGCTACTGGCATGAACTCGACGTCCTCGACGAAGACGAGATCACCACCGTCATCCCCGCCTTCCACCCCCACTGGAGGCGGGTCGATCCCGCTGTGCTCCGTGACCTCGACCAGACATGGGCCCAAGGCAATTTCCGACGCTGGGCCACCCTCACCCACCGCAGCACCCAGCGCATCACCAGTGACCCGCAGGCACTACTGCACCAACTGACCCCCAGCCCGGACAGAGCATGACTCCGACCCCCACAGCACCACAAACGGCAAGCCCCGCCGGCACGGAGAGAGGTGAGCAGTGGTGCCCGACCTGGCAGTCACACCACCACACCGCACTGCCTCTCGTCACTGTCGTCGTCACCCCACACGACGAACCGCAGTACATGCGCCTCGCATTCGCCGCACACACGCCGCCCCACGGACGCATCACCGTCCACCCCACACCCCTGGCCGGAACCGGCGCATACCTCGCTCACGACCTGATCCGCGCCCTCGGTAAACACCTGCCCGTCCCCGACGACGGACACCCTCTGCCCGCATGGACCAACAACTCCGACCGCAGCTGGCGCATTGCCGCGTCCTGGTTCATCGCACTCGGAATCACCCACATGACCGTCTGCCGGGCCCACCGCCTCAGCAAACCCCAATGGGAGCACCTGCTGGCACTCTGCGCCCTCACAGGCACCCGGCTCACCCTCCTGTGCAACGGCCCTCTCCCGCGCCACACCGCCGCCTTCCTCGACACGATTTCCCACCGTGTACTGGGCACCCTGCGCGCCGCGACCGCCCACTGGTGCCCTCCGAGCGGTCCGCCGGTATCCGACAGCTACCAGTGGTGGCAGCACACGACCGCCTTCCCGCCCCGCGACGCCGAACTCTGGTTCCGCCTGCCCCCGCAGCCGCGCGAGCCCCTCACCATCAAATTCATTCCCGGCGCCAAACCGACCGGCTCCTCCCCACCTCTGCCAGTACCCGGACCACACCAAGACCCCTGCCACCCCCACACCGCCCAGATCGCCGCCCGTATCCACACCCGCGTCGCCCACCCCGTCCACGCGACGTGCGTCGCCCTGCGCGCCCTGACCGGCTACAGCAGCCAGCAGATCAAAAGCCTGCACGAAAGATCAGGAATCGGCCTGCCCGAAATACCCGCATGGGCCCAACTCCTTCTGAACACCGCCCGTCACCTCACCCACCTACGAGGCCACCCAGACGCCCCCAACGTGCTCTCCACCCCGTCCTGGGAACACCCAGAGATCGAGCAGGCCTTGCACGCATGCCGCCTGCTGCCCACACCACCTGCCCGCCACCGCGCCACGCCTGCTATCACTGCTTCCCGCCGCGCCAACCGCAGCATGCTGCAAGCCCGTTGCGGCTCGTAAAGGACATAGTCATGCTCGACGACTTCTACACCACCTCCATCGCCGAAGCGCTCGACTTCGCAGACACTCACCACTGGACACGCCAACCGCCGCGCTCCGACCGCGCCCGCCTGCGCTTCCTTGCATCCCGGCACACCGACCTTGCAGGCCTGGCCAGCCATCTGGGTACCAGGCCTGGCCTCATCCAGGCCATCATTGAGGGGCGGCGGAGCGCACCGGGAGCGTCACTGCACCAGGCCATCGCCAAAGACGTCGTCCGCCTCTGGCAACCGCGAGTACGACGCCGCGCCCACCACCTGATCTCCACCGGCCACGAGGGCATGCTCGTGCACTTCAAAGCCTGGTTCGGTTTCACCGGGGCAGCCGGCTCCTCCGACGACGGTCGAGTACGCCACATCACCGAGCGGCTTCCCACGGCCTATGCCGCCCAGCTGTTCCAAGCCCGATACCGCAACGCCGACGAAGGCGAACTCCGAGAAATCATTGCCGACGCCGTCGGCGAGGCATACTTCAACGTCTCACCCAGAGGCAGGCTCCATAGGGTGGGGCTTACCGACATCGTTTACATCGAGTTCTCCTACTGAGCGGTGTGCATCGTGAAAACTGCAGGTGAGGTGGGCTGGTGTGCGTGCATCTTGCCGTGCTCGCGCTGATCGGCGGCCGGTGTCCACGGTGA
>NZ_JBEOVN010000060.1:0-35601 GCF_040295565.1 Streptomyces sp. NPDC002785
GGCGACCTCTGATCAGAGGTCGCCCGACAGGCTCTGAGCGCCGCTCCGCCGTCGTACGTACGGTCAGTACCCGACCCAGCCCGTTCTTCGCGTTCTTCACCTTCTTCGTGACGAACCAGGGGGAGCCTTGCAGACACGTCACATATTCCATGCAGTCGACTCACACACCGAAGGCATGCCCACCCGCGTCATCACCGGCGGCATCGGCACCATTCCCGGTGCCACGATGGCCGAACGGCGCAGTTACTTCCTGGAGCATCGGGACGCCGTGCGCACCCTGCTCATGTACGAACCGCGCGGCCATGCCGCCATGAGCGGCGCGATCCTCCAGCCGCCCACCCGGCCCGACGCGGATTTCGGCGTCCTCTATATAGAGGTCTCCGGGTTTCTGCCGATGTGCGGGCACGGCACCATCGGGGTCGCGACCGTGCTGGTGGAGACCGGCATGGTCGAGGTCACCGAACCCGTCACCACCGTACGACTGGACACCCCGGCCGGACTTGTAAGCGTCGACGTACAGGTGCGCGAGGGCGCGGCCACCGCTGTCACCCTGACGAACGTTCCCGCGTTCAGCGTCGCACTCGACAGGACGGTGGACGTACCCGGCTACGGACCGGTGCGCTACGACCTCGCCTACGGCGGCAACTTCTACGCGATGGTGCATCTGTCCGACCTCGGGCTGCCCTTCGACCGGGCACGCAAGGACGACATCCTGGCGGCAGGACTCGCCCTGATGGATGCGGTCAACGCGGCAGACAGGCCTGTTCATCCGGAGGCCCCGGACATTCACAGCCTCAAGCACGTGCAGTTCATCGCACCCGGTTCCGACGCCCGCCACTCCCGGCACGCGATGGCGATCCACCCCGGCTGGTTCGACCGGTCGCCCTGCGGAACCGGCACCTCGGCACGCATGGCTCAACTGTACGCACGCGGTGAACTGGCCCTGGGAACCGACTTCGTGAATGAGTCCTTCATCGGAACCTCGTTCACCGGGCGTCTCATCGGGACGACCACCGTGGGCGGGCTGCCCGCCGTCGTCCCGACTGTCACCGGCCGCGCCTGGATCACCGGCACGGCACAATTCTTCCTGAACCCGTCCGACCCCTTCCCCGAAGGATTCCTGCTGTGAATCTTCCCCTGCTCGGCGCCGACGACATCAAGGCCCTGGGGCCGGCCGGAGCCGTGGACGCCCTGGAGTCGGCGCTGAGCGGGGGACTCGATCCGGAGACATCCCCGGCCCGGCACCATGTCACGGTGCCCGGCGGGGAACTGCTGATCATGCCCGCCACCACCCAACGGCTGACCGGAGTGAAGATCGCCGGCGTCGCCCCCGGCAACCCGGCACACGACCTGCCCCGGATCACCGGAAGCTATCTGCTGCTTGACGGCCCCACCCTGTTGCCTATCGCCCTGCTCGACGGAGCCGCGCTCACCACGCTGCGCACACCGGCCGTGTCCGCACTCGCGATCCGTCACCTCACCGAGCCTCTCCTGCGTCATCTGGTGCTCTTCGGAACCGGTCCCCAGGCTTACGGACACCTTGCCGCGGTGCTCGCGGAACGGCGCGTCGAACGGGTTACCGTGCTCGGCCGTACCACGCACAGGGTCGCCGCCCTGGTCGAGCACGCCCGCCAACTCGGCGTGGACGCCCGTGCGGGTGACTCCCATGAGGCCGAGGAGGTTGCCACGGCCGATCTGGTGCTCTGCTGCACCACGTCCACAACCCCGCTGTTCGACGGCACCCTCGTACCGGACGGGGCAACGGTCGTCGCCGTCGGCTCGCACACCCCCGATGCCCGGGAGGTCGACACCGCGCTGGTGTCCCGCTCCGCCGTCATCGTCGAATCGAGGACGGCAGCGCTTTCGGAGGCGGGCGATCTGCTGATCCCGATGGCGGAAGGAGCCTTCAGTGCCGAGGACATCGCAGGCAACCTCGCCGACCTGGTGACCGGTCGGATCCTCGACGAGAAGCCGGCTGCCCTCGAGCGTCCCCGATTCTTCAAGAGCGTCGGAATGGGCTGGGAAGACCTCGCGGTCGCCGCGGCGGTGCACCGGAAGTCGGCACCCTGACCGAGTTGTCCACAGGCCAGGAAACAACGGGCCGGAGCAGAAACGTGACATTGTATTCTGAGGGTCCGTACGGCGCTGGAGGAACAAATATGGCCCGCCTGACGACGCTCAACGCCATCTCGGCGCAAGAGCACTTGCGCGACAGAGTGGCGAACGCCCTCAGAGCGGCCCTGATCGCCGGGGACCTTCGTCCGGGCACGATCTACTCCGCCCCCACGCTCGCCGCCGAGTTCGGAGTGTCAGCGACCCCGGTCCGGGAGGCCATGCTCGACCTGGCGCGTGAGGGCCTCGTCGAAGCGGTCCGCAACAAGGGCTTCCGGGTCACCGAGTTGACCGAACAGGACCTCGACGACTTCACCGAACTCCGCGCCATGATCGAGGTACCCACCGTCGGCCGCATCGCCCGGATGGGCAAGACCCGGGAGCTGAAGGCGCTGCGACCGCTCGCCCTGGCGATCGTCGCGGCCGCCGCCGAACACGACATCATCGGCTATCTGGAGGCGGACCGACGCTTCCATCTCGAACTGCTCGGACTGGCCGGCAACCGCAGGCTGGTGGAGGAAGTCGGCAACCTGCGCAAACGATCGCGCCTCTTCGGGCTGAACCGGCTTGCCGCAACAGGACAGCTGACCGTATCGGCCGAGGAACATGTCCAACTGCTCGACCTCATGATCGCCGGTGACGCACAGCGCGCCGAGACCTGCATGCTGGCCCACATGTCACATGTCCGGTCGCTCTGGGCCGAGGAGGAGGGCGACGACACGGGCACCGGAGGCATGCGGATCAGAAGGGTGTCGCTGCCGGTCGCAGAGGCCTGAACCTCCGGTACCGTCTCGGTGTTCGAGGGGGACGCTCCATCCTCCGCCGGCCGCCCGGGTGCGCGGGGGCGGCCGTTGAAGTGAGCCGTACGGCTCAACAGTCCAGCAGAGCGGCCATCCACTCCTCGATTTTGTGGGCGGTGCGTGGCAGCGCGGACGACATGAGGCGAGCACCGTCGGCCGTGATGACGAGGTCGTCCTCGATCCGCACCCCGATCCCGCGCAGTGACGGGGGCAGTGTCTCGTCATCGGGCTGGAGATAGAGCCCCGGTTCCACGGTCAGTACCTGGCCCTCTTCCAGGCGCCCGTCCAGATAGGTCTCGGCGCGTGCCTGGGCGCAGTCGTGAACGTCCATGCCGAGCATGTGGCCGCTGCTGCAGAGCGTGTACCGGCGGTAGAAGCCGTTGTCGGCGTCGAGTGCCTCATCGGCGGACATCCTCAACACACCCCACTCGTGCAGCCCTTCGGCGATGATCCGCATGGCCGCCATATGGAAGTCACGGAATCGCGCCCCGGGACGCAGGGCCGCGATGCCCGCTTCCTGCGCGGCCAGCACCAGCTCGTAGACGCTGCGCTGTACGGGGGAGAAACGGCCGGACAGTGGAAGGGTGCGGGTGATGTCGGCCGTGTAGAGCGAATCGGTCTCCACCCCGGCGTCCAGGAGCAGCAACTGGTCGCTGTCCAGCGGACCGTCATTGCGGATCCAGTGCAGGACACAGGCGTGTGCCCCCGCTGCGGCGATCGTGGAGTAGCCAGGACCGTTGCCCTCCAGCCGGGCCCGCAGATCGAAGACACCCTCGATCCAACGCTCGCCGCGTGGGTGCCGCAGCGCCTGCGGAAGGCTTCGCACCACATCCTCGAACCCAGCCACCGTCGCATCGACGGCATGCTGCAACTGACCTGTCTCCCAGGGGTCCTTGATGAGCCGGAGCTCGCTTAGCACTGTGGCCAGTCCGGCCGGAGCCGACCGTCCGGGCGGAAAGACACCGCAGGTACTCAGGAGTTCGTCGACGGACGGGTCCACACCGCCCAGCACCCGTACCGGGGGCTGCGGTCCGGTCAGCAGCTTCTCCAAGGCGTCCAGGTGCGCGCAGCGGATGCCGGTCATCCGGGTGGCCTCCGCCAGGTCGGGCCTGCGTCCGACCCAGAACTCCCCGTATCGGCGGTCACGGTAGAACTCGCGGCCGGTGCGCGGTGACCGGGGGCGCAGATACAGCACCGCTTCGTGCCGCTCTTCGCCGTCGGGTTCCAGGACGAGGACATGGCCGGCCTGGTGTTCGCCGGTGAGGCCGGTGAGCCAGGCGTAGCCGGTGTGCGGGCGAAAGCGGTGGTCGGTGTCGTTGGAGCGGACCGCGAGCGCGCCCGCCGGGATGATCAGGCGCTCGCCCGGAAAGCGGGCGGCGAGCCGGGCGCGACGGGAGGGGGTGACGTCGTACGAGGGAACGCGGATGTCCGCCGGCAGTGGGGTGTCCGCCCACGCCGTGTTCATGAAGGCGTCCAATGCGGGCGACACCGGCAGGTCATGGCTGCTGGTGCGGGGTGTGGAGAGGGAACGGGACACGGCATTGCTCCTCAGGTCTGTCGAGGTTTTCGGGCTCTTCCGGGCAGTGGTTCGGCGGTCAGGAATCCGATGACGGCGGTCGGTGCGTAGGCCGGTCTCGCATGAAGTCCGTTGCCGCGGACGTGAGTTGTCGCGGAGATGAATGTAAGTGAAAGGTCTTCCGAAAGACATGTGACATGTGCCATTGTACAGCGCGCAGCGGGAAATGGGACGTGTCCATGCCACAACAGGAGTCGGTCGCACCCGGTCCGGCTCCACTCCCGCGCATTCCCCCACAGCCGCGCGATGTTGCGCGGTCACCACTCCGCTGGGAGGCGGCACGTGAAGAACCTGAGGGTTCGACAGAGAATAACCGGATTGTCCACTGCGGTTCTGGCGGCATGCCTGGGCGTGGGCCTGTTCACGGCACCGAGCCAGGCCGTCGAGCAACGCCCCGTCGCATCGGCCGTGACCCCCCACTCCTCGGACGCCGCTCAGAAACGGGCGGAACCCCGGTCCGAGGACCCCGGCGGCCCCACCGCCGAGGCGCTGACAGCACCCGCCGACGATGCCGCTCACGTCGAACGCAAGTCGCTCAACGCCGCCGACCAACCGCCGCTGTCCGCGTCCAAGGACGCGCTCAAGCGGGACTACGACGACCCGGCCGCCGCGCTTCCGAGCCACCTGGCACCTTCGATGAAGGCCGAGAAGCAGGCCCGCGCCAAGAAGTCCGGCAAGGCCGCGGCCGAGTGCAACGTCACCGACTTCACCAACAACACCGGAGGCGCCCTGGTCGAGAAGGTCAAGGCGGCGACCACCGACTGCGTCAACAGGCTGTTCCGTCTCCAGGGCCAGGACGGCTACCACGCCTTCCGCGAGGACCAGATGGTCACCATCGCCGACGCCATGCGCGGTGCGTCGGCCTCCTACCCCGGTGACGGCACCACCGGCATGCCTCAGCTGATCCTCTTCCTCCGGGCCGGCTACTACGTGCAGTACTACGACCCCGACACCGTCGGAGAGTACGGGCCGCGCCTGCGCACGGCCATCCAGGGTGCGCTCGACGGCTTCTTCGGCTCCTCGCATGCCTTCGACGTCACCGACGCCAACGGCGAGAGCCTGTCCGAGGCGATCATCCTGGTCGACAGCGCCGAGGAGAACGCCCGCTACCTGAACATCGTCAAGCGGATGCTGGCCGACTACGACGAGTCGTACAACAGCTCCTGGTACATGCTCAACGCCGTGAACAGCGTGTACACGATCATGTTCCGCGGTCACCAGGTGCCCGAGTTCGTCAGCGCCATCGAGGCCGATTCCAGCGTGCTGAACTCCCTGCACGACTTCGCCGCGAACCACCTCGACCTGCTGGGCACCAAGCAGTCGTTCCTGGCCTCCAACGCGGGACTCGAGCTCGGCCGCTTCCTCAAGGAGGACTCGCTGCGCGCCAAGGCGAGCCCCCTCGCGGCCGACCTGATGAGCAAGAGCTCCATCGACGGCCCCACCGCCCCGCTCTGGGCCAGGGTGGCCATGATGGTCGACGCCTACGACAAGGACAACTGCTCGTACTACGGCGCCTGTGACCTCGCGAAGCGTCTCGAGAAGGCCGTCCTGCCGGTGAAGCACACCTGTAGCGACAGCATCACCATCCGGGCGCAGGACATGGCCGCGGAGGAACTCGAGGCCAGCTGCACCAGCCTGCGCAACCAGGACGCCTACTTCCACGAGGTGGCCCGGGACAACGGCCCGGTCGCCGATGACAACAACAAGACCATCGAGGTCGTAGCCTTCGACTCCAGCACCGACTACCAGACCTACGCCGGAGTGATCTTCGGCATCGACACCAACAACGGCGGCATGTACCTGGAGGGCGACCCCAAGGTCGAGGGCAACCAGCCCCGGTTCATCGCCTACGAGGCCGAGTGGGCCCGTCCCGACTTCCAGATCTGGAACCTCAACCACGAGTACACGCACTACCTCGACGGCCGCTACAACATGCACGGCGACTTCGAGGCCGGAATGACCACGCCGACCGTCTGGTGGGTCGAGGGCTTCGCGGAGTTCGTCTCCTACTCGTACCGCAAGCTCGCCTACGAGGCCGCCATCGCCCAGGCCGCGAACCACACCTACACCCTGCGCACCCTGTTCGACACCACCTACGACAACGCCGACCAGACCCGCGTGTACAACTGGGGCTACCTGGCCGTCCGTTACATGCTCGAATCCCACCGCTCGGACGTCGACACCCTGCTCGGTCTCTACCGCAAGGGTGACTGGGACGGCGCCCGCACCCTGCTCACGTCGACCATCGGCAGCCGTTACGACACCGACTGGAACACCTGGCTGACCGCTTGCGCGGCCGGTGCCTGCGGCAGCGGGTCCACCAACCCGCCCGGTGAGATCACTGAGTGCAAGGACGCCGACACCAGGCTGCTGGGCCGGAACTGCATGCGCAGCGAGCTGAAGGCCGTCAAGGGCGACTACGCCTACCTGGCCGTAGTCATCCCGGCCGGCACCACCCAGCTGAAGATCACCGCGTCCGGCGGCACGGGTGACGCCGACCTCTATTACAGCTCGAAGGACTGGGCGACCACCCAGGTCAACACCGACAAGTCCGTCGGGGCGGGCAACGAGCACACCCTGACTGTCAATAACCCGGCGCCGGGCTACCACTTCATCAGCCTCTACGGCAACGAGAAGTTCGACGGCGCCAAGGTCACCACCGAGTTCTGATCCCCACGACCCCCATGGTTTCGGCCGGCCGAGTGATGTACCCGCTCGGCCGGCCGATATCGTCCCGGGGCGCGTCAACCGGACCCGGCCCGCGGCTCACGACAGCCGCAGCGTGCCGGGCGTCGCGCCGTCCAGGGTCTCCACAATCAGGTCGAAGAGCGTCGGCCCCCGTCCGGCCAGGGCCTCGTCGAGCCGCTCCTGCATCGGGGGCCGGTTGGTGGGATGCGCCCGCTCCAGGCTCCGTCGCAGCTGACGGGCCGTCTCCTCGTGGCCCAGGGCCCGTGCGGAGAGCGCGTGATCCCGCCACTCGATGACGAAGTCGTCGTCGTCCGGGGTGCCCATCCCGCCGCCGAGGCAGTCCGTGAGGGCGTCGAAGTTGCGGCCGAAGTATCCGCCGGGTCCGTTCACGGCCTCGCCGATCACTTTCCAGAACTGCTCCAGGCCGGTGACCCGGGAGCCCTCGATCACATAGGTCACGGTCATGGGTGGAGGGTACAAGTCCGGCTGCCTCCACCGATTGTGATCCGCGCCGCAGGTGGGGGGCTACGGCGCGGATCGGCTCGGAGGGTCGGGCTTCAGCAGCCCTGGTCGATCAGGTCGAACGTGGCGTAGTGGTCGCTGGTGTAGTAGTCCTCCTGTACCTCTTCACCAGTGACAATCCGACGCGCGCCCCGGGTCGGGGAGCCGGGGGTGATGACCGTGTACTCGTGGTAGTAGCCGGTGCTCTGACCGGGCAGGACGCCTTCACGGTTCTGGAACACGGCGCCGTCCTGCGAATAGGGGAACGGGCCGCCCGCGTCGATCAGATCGAGGGTGTCGTGCGCCTGGGAGGGCAGTGCCGAGTAGCAGATGCTGCCGACCGAGGTGGTGCCGACCGAGGTGGTGGCGGCTATGGCGGTCGTGGTGACCGGGCCGCCGACGAAGAGGACGGACAGGAGGGTGGCAGCGCCACCGAGCGAGGTGATCCGTGGGGGGATTCGCATAGCCACCATGATGACGCGCGTAGACATGGTCCCGTCAACGCCAACCGGTGTGAATTTTTTGAGAGTTGACCAGAGGGACAGGAACGTGACATCGATGTGTCCGCCGCCCCGGGTCGTGCCGCCCGTTCTCTGTTCACTTATTGATGAGTCGACAAGCGTGGCGGCCCGCCTGTGGGGCATGCATCCCCGTGAAGGTGTTCAGCGAAGGCGTTCGACCAGACGGCGAGACACGACGAGAAGACGAGACGACAAGGCAACCGGAAGTCGAGAAGGGGGCGATTCACTGTGCGGGCGGGGGAAACGATGGAGTGTCAGGGAGATGCCGATTCGATGGCGGACGGGGCGGCGCACGAGCCGGGGCCGCACGGACAGCAGCCGGTCCGGCTGCATCGCAGACTGGCCCACACAGATCTGGCGGGCCTGAGCGAAGTGCGTTGTGCGTTGCGGGAGTTCCTGCGATACCGGTGGCGGTCCGAGCCGGCCGAGGTGGCGGAGCTCCTGCTCAGCGAGCTGGTGACCAATGCGCTGATCCATACGAGGCACGGCGCGGTCGTCACGGTGAGCGTGGCACCCGCGAAACTACGGGTGGAGGTCCGGGACTTCGTATCCGGAATGCCCCTGTCGTACGTACCGAACGCCGACGACGGTACGCATGGCCGAGGGCTGATCCTGGTGCAGAGCCTCGCGGACGCCTGGGGAGTCAGCGCACACGCGCTGGGCAAAGTCGTCTGGTTCGAGCTGGACGGCGAAAAGCCCTGAGAGCCCGGAAGGGACCGGGCCGTCAGGGCTTTTTGCGGCGGATCAGCCGAACTGCTGCTCCAGATCCTTCAGTTTCCGCTCCAGCGAATCGAGCCGGGGCAGTGCCTGGGTGTCGTCCTCGGCGGTGAGGTCGACGGTGACCGGATCATTGGAGTTCCGGTCCGAGGCGCTGGAGCTCGGACCGGTCACGGCCTGCAGGGATGGCCGGGGGCGCAAGGGCAGTTGTCCCGGCTCGGATATGGCGGGTTCCACAACGGACTGCGCGGAGCCCGTTGCGGGGGCGATGGCCTGGACGTCCACCTGGGTGCCACCCCGGCCGACCCGGCGCCAGGCCCGGTTCTGCCGGTTCAGCGCCTTGATACGGGCCCGGTCGAGCTTCTCCTGGTCCTTCCTGCGAAGACGGTTCTGCTCCTTCTCCCGCCGGTCCTCACGGACGTCTTCGACCGCTTCGTCCAGGGTGCGTACGCCCTCCAGCAGCATCAGCGACCAGGCGCCGAAGGTCTCCCGGGGGGCGCGCAGCCACCGTACGATTCGGATCTGCGGCAGCGGACGGGGCACCAGGCCCTGCTCGCGCAGTGCGGCTCGGCGGGTCTGCTTCAGCGCCCGGTCGAAGAGCACGGCTGCCGAGAGCGACATCCCCGCGAAGAAGTGCGGGGCGCCCGCGTGGTCGATTCCGCGCGGCGCGTGCACCCAGTTGAACCAGGCGGCCGCACCGGCGAACGTCCATACGAGCAGCCGTGATCCGAGCGCCGCGTCACCGTGGCTGGCCTCGCGCACCGCGAGTACGGAACAGAACATCGCGGCCCCGTCGAGGCCGAACGGAACGAGATACTCCCAGCCCCCGGAGAGGCCGAGGTTCTGCTCGCCGAAGCCGACGAGCCCATGGAAGGAGAGCGCGGCGGCGACCGCCGCACAGCAGAACAACAGGACGTACGAGGCGCTGGCATACAGCGTCTCCTTGCGTCTGCGACGCTCCTCGCTGCGCTCCCAGCTGTCTTCGGTCGCGGCCTTGTCAGCGGCGCGCTTGCCGCGTGCGACCACCGCCACCGCTGCCAGGACCCCCACGAGCAGCACGGCGCCCGGAAGCAGCCAATTCAGCGATATGTCGGTCAGTCTCATGCGCGGTCCCTTGCATCGCGTAGGGCATTTCGGGCGCCATAATTGCCGAAACCCCGTCACGCTCAGGGGGTTTCGGGGCAAGAGAACGCCATTGGGTTGGCAGGGCATACGGGTAGCCGGGATCTGATCGAATATCCGTACGCGGCCAGTGATCTGCGTTCGAATAGTACTACTCGTACGAGCGGTGTGGATCAGTGAGTGGCCGTCAGTTTCTGTACCCGGTCGGCGTCACAGGTGCGCGGGCAGGTGGCGCAGGTGTCCTCGGGGCGCAGCGTGTAGAAGAGGCAGCAGCTCGCCCGGTCGCGGGTGGGCAGCGACTCGCCGTTCGGCCCGGTCAGTTCACGGAAGCCGGCCGAGCCGACGTACGGCTTCGTGGTGCCCGGCAGGAGCGCCTCCAGCTCGGTCATCGCCCGCCGCTCCTCGCCGAGCAGATGGGCGATGTACCAGAGGCCCTCGACGACCTCGTCCGTCGCCATGCCCCACAATGCCCGCCTGCCGCGCCGCATCCGTGGTTCGAAGCCATCCAGCACCGGACCGATGTGGTCGGCCACGGCGGCGAGCACCTCGGCCCGCAGCGCCGCCTCGTCCGGGACCACTCGGGCGCCCGGCAGTCCGGCCGCCGGATCGTCCGGAAGGCAGGCGAATTCCCTTACGCGGACGGTCAGGTGCCCCAGTGCCCGCTGGAACGCCACATCCCCGACGGGGATCCGGGGTACCCGCCGATGCAGGAACCACGGCACCGTCACCAGCAGACAGGCGGGCCAGGCGTACCGGTGCAGACCGAAGCTGGCGACCACATCGGGCCGGGGCTGCTGCCCGTAGTCCCGCAGCACCTGCGCGTGGTCCCAGGCGAGGAAGGCGTCGAGCGCGGCGCCACCCGCCGCGAGCTCGTCCGCACCCACCCAGCCGGCACCGCAGGGGGCGGCCTCGGCGTCGGTCAGCACCTCTGCGCGCAGCCCGGGGAACACCTCGGCCAGACGTGCGTACGCGCCCTTCACGACGGACGCGGTGGTACTGGGAAGCAGAGTGGGGAGGGTCATGCAGGGACCACCGAATCGCGATCGTTTGCAGGTAAGCCTTACCTTACCCGAACGGATCGATGTTTGAACTGCGGCCTGCGCCGCCTATCGTGCACAGGGGCATGGCGCACGCGAGCCGCGCCCACCGCAGGCCGAGGAGGTCCGAGTGGAGCAGAGCAGGGCGCGTGAGCAGGCGCCGCCGTCGTACGCGTCCGTCGCGTCCGCGACCACCCCGGCGTCCGCACGCGTGCCCGAGCAGGTACGTGGCGAGCACACCCACAGCGAGCCGCCCGCCCCGCGGCCGGCGGTGCAGCGGCACTCCGTACGCGGCCAGGTCCTCGACGCCCTGCGCGCCGCCCTGGTGGACGGTCAGCTCGTTCCGGGGCAGGTCTACTCCGCCCCGGCTCTCGGCGCCCGATTCGGGGTCTCCGCGACGCCGGTGCGCGAGGCGATGCAGCAGTTGGCCATCGAGGGCGCCGTCGAGGTCGTACCGAACCGTGGTTTCCGGGTGTCCCAGCGGGGCCCGCGCGAGGTGGCCGAGCTGGCCGAGGTGCGGGCCCTGATCGAGGTCCCCGTCATCTTGCGGCTGGCCCGCACCGTCCCCCCGGCCCGCTGGCGCGCCCTGCGCCCGCTGGCCGAGGCCACGGTTGCGGCGGCCGTCGTGGGCGACGGGGCGAGCTACGCCGAGTCCGACCGGGCCTTCCACGGCGCGGTCCTCGCGCTCTGCGGCAACGAGCAGTTGGTGATGGTCGCCGACGATCTGCACCGCCGCTCCCAGTGGCCCCTGGGGAGCGACCCCGCTACCCGCCGCGCCGACCTGCTCGCCGACGCCGCCGAGCACACCGCCCTGCTCGACGCGCTCATCGCCCAGGACCTGGCCGTCGTGCAGTCGCTTGTACGGGAACACTTCACCGGCGCCGAGAGCTGACGGCTGTACCGGCCCTGCGGGGCTCAGTTCGTCTCGGCCGTTTCCGGGGGCGGCGGGTCCAGGTGCGGAGCCAGCCATGTCGGTACGCCCCCGAGCAGCCGGAAGAGCCGGCCCGCCTCGGCGCGCAGCCGGGTCGCCGTCTCGGGCTCCGGCTCGGAGTCGGCGAGGGCGATGAGGGCCGGAGCCGTACCGATCAGATAGCCCAGCTCCTCCCTTATCCGCAGGGACTCGGCGAAACCGTGCCGTGCCTCCGCCAGCTCTCCCTCGCGCAGGGCGAGCAGGGCGAGATGGCGCCAGGTCGAAGAGAGCAGCAGTGCGTCGCCCTGGGCGGTGGCACCGGCGTGGGCCCTGCGGTACGCGGCACGCGCGGCCTGGGGCGAGTCGGCAATGTTCTGTGCGATCAGGCCACGGCGGAAGTCCAGCAGCGGTCGGCCCGGCGCGGACGGGGCGAGCAGGGCGGCGGCCCGGCTCAGGGCGACGCTGGCCTCGTCGGCCCGGTCCCGTACCCCCAGCAGCGTCGACGCGTACGCCAGATGGCCACGCTCACAGGCTGCCGCTCCGCGCTCGGCGTCGTCGTGGGCCATAGCCTCGGCGGCGCGCAGGGCGTCCTCGGCGTCGGTCCAGCCCTGCCCGGTGTACAGGCACCGCTCGGTCAGCAGCGCGGTCCGCTGGAGAGCCGCCGCCGGATCGGTGACGGCGTCGTGTTCGAGCAGTGCGGCGGCGTCCGTCCAGCAGGCGCGTGACCGCAGCCGCCATACCGCTGTCTGGAGCGGCGGATCGTCATCTGCTGTCGTTCCGGAACCAGACATGGCGGTATGCGCCACATTGCCCTCCCCGAGCGCGCCATTGAGCTGTTGAGTCTGGCCGCATCTCAGCACGGAATGGCACACCGGGCCAAGGGGTCGGGGCAATGTCAGGTGAAAGATTTCACAAACGACCGGACCCGCCAGGAGCCGTGGCAGGGCCCGGAACTCAGCTCATACGCAGGGCGAGGAAGAAATCGAGCTTGTCCTCCAGGCGCGAAAGGTCACGCCCCGTCAACTGCTCGATTCGCCCGACCCGGTAGCGCAACGTGTTGACATGCAGATGCAGACGGGACGCGCAGCGGGTCCAGGAGCCGTCGCAGTCCAGGAACGCCTCCAGCGTCGGGATCAGCTCCGCGCGATGGCGCCGGTCGTAGTCGCGCAGCGGGTCGAGCAGCCGTGCGGTGAACGCACGGCGCACGTCATCGGGGACGAACGGCAGCAGCAGTACGTGCGAGGCCAGCTCGTGGTGCCCGGCCGCGCAGACCCGGCCGGGGCGGGCCGCCGCCACCCGGCGGGCGTGCCGGGCCTCCTCCAGGGCGCCGCGCAGACCTTCGGGGGAATGCACGGCCGCGCTGACACCCAGTGTCAGCCGGCCGTCGTCGGCGAGGCCGGCGGAGAGCGGTTCGCGGACGACGGCGAGCAGCACATCGGCGTGCAGTGCGGGGCCCTTGTCGGCGGTCGACTCGGCGGGTGTCGCATCCGGACCGGCGTCGTGGGCCGGCGCGGGCGTTGTGACGGCGGGCAGCGGTACGAGGGCGACGGCCTCGTCGCCCGAGTGGGCGACCGCGATCCGGTCCGCGGAGTCGGGGCCGGCGACCGCAGGGTCGACCAGGATCTCCTCCAGCAGTGCCTGGGCGACCGGGCCGCCCGCGACGGCGGAGCCGGAGCTGCCGGTCGGGGCGCCCGTGGCGGCGGAGCCCTCCGCGCCGCCCCACTCGACCCGGGCCACCACGACCTGCCAGTGCGGCGCGGACCCGAGACCCGGGAGCAGCACCGGGGCGGCGACCCGCAGCCTGGCGGCGATCTCGGCCGGCGGGGCGTCAGTCTGGACCAGTTCAAGGACTTCCTGGGCGAGCCTGCGGCGTACCGTACGGGCCGCGTCGCGCCGGTCCCGTTCGACCGCGATCAGCTGGGTGACGCCCTGGAGCAGATCCAGCCGGGCGGGCGGCCAGTCGCTCGCGTCCGCCTCGACCGCGAGCAGCCAGTCGGAGAGCACCGACTCGCGCACATCGCGGGAGGCCGGGACCGCGCCCCGCCCGGCGTTGCGGATCGGGAAGAGTGAATACGTGATGCCGCCGACCGTGGCCCGGTGCGGGGCCCGGCGGCCGGTGCGGGTGGCGGCCAGATGGTGGCCGGCGAGCGCTGCGCCGACCGGTCCGGCCAGCGGTGCGTCACGGGCGCCCGCGATCTGTCGGCCGGTGGGCGAGAGCACCCAGGCGTGCAGGTCGAGGTCGGAGCCGAGCAGATCGAGGACCACTTCGGGCCCACCGCCCGCCGGGCCCGAGGTCATGAGCCTGCGGTGCCGGTCCACGACGGCGGCCAGATCGCCCGCACGCTCGCCGGACACCTGGCGCACCACATGCTCGGTGATCGTTGCGAACGCGACGGTCTCATGGACGGCGAAGAGCGGCAGCCGGTGTCGCGCACACGCCTCCACCAGATCGCCGGGGATGTCGCCGAGCTCCGCCTCGCCCGCCGCGAGCCCGGCGACCCCGGCGCCCGCCAGGATTCGTACGAACGGCTCCGAGTCCGTCGCGTCCCGGCGCCAGGCCAGGCCCGTCAGGACCAGCTCGCCGCCGGACAGGTAGCGGCTGGGATCCCGCAGGTCGGTGGTCATCACGCCGCGGACGGACCGGTCCAGCTCGTCCCCGCCGCCGAGCAGCCGCAGGCCCAGCGCGTCGGTCTCCAGCAGTGCGCGCAGCCGCATCTCGTCGCCGCCGATCTCTTTCGTTGGTGCGGGTGAAAACTGGGTATTGCGGTGAGGTCGCTGACCCCCGCCATTCGTTCGAATCTACAAGACGAGGAGATCGACCAGCCAACTCCTTCATGGTTTCGGTGACTGCACCGGGTGGAGCACGGCTTGTGTACTTGGCCGCACATCGCGTTAACAACATATGAGTGACCAGTCGAGGGCCGGCCGTCCCCAGGGCCTGTCCTCAATCTGCCGTCTGTCGCGCCGACGCCTGACACGCACACGCGCAGCGTTGCCGAAAAGCCCGGGTAGCTCCGCTACAAGGACTCTCCGGCGCCTGGCGAGCGCACGCACCGGACGCCGCGCGGACGTCCTGCGGCGACGACGGATTGACCACAGGCCCTGGCCCCACCGAACGACCGATTTGAGAAGAAGAGAGCCACTCATGGACTTCCTTCGCCCCGCCAGCTGGGAGGAGGCGCTCGCCGCCAAGGCCGAGCACCCGACGGCCGTGCCCATTGCGGGTGGCACCGATGTGATGGTCGAGATCAACTTCGACCACCGGCGGCCCGAGTACCTCCTGGACCTGAACCGCATCGGAGAGCTGTCCGAATGGCAGGTGGGCCAGGAGAACGTACGGCTCGGTGCCTCCGTTCCGTACAGCCACATCATGGAGCATCTGCGCGCCGAACTGCCCGGACTGGCGCTCGCCTCGCACACCGTCGCCTCGCCGCAGATCCGCAACCGTGGCGGCGTCGGCGGCAACCTGGGCACCGCGTCGCCCGCCGGAGACGCCCACCCGGCGCTGCTCGCGGCGGGCGCCGAGGTCGAGGCCGAATCCGTACGCGGGACCAGGATGATCCCGATCGACGCCTTCTTCACCGGCGTCAAGCGCAACGCCCTCGCCCCGGACGAGCTGATCAGGGCCGTGCACATCAAGAAGGCCGACGGGCCGCAGCAGTACTCCAAGGTCGGCACCCGCAATGCGATGGTCATCGCGGTCTGCGCCTTCGGCCTGGCCCTGCACCCCGAGACCCGTACGGTCCGCACCGGCATCGGCTCGGCCGCCCCCACGCCCGTACGGGCGAAGGAGGCCGAGGAATTCCTGAACGCCGCGCTCGAAGAGGGCGGATTCTGGGACAGCCGCACGATCATCACCCCGTCCATCGCCAAGCAGTTCGCCGACCTCGCCGCCGGTGCCTGCAACCCGATCGACGATGTGCGCGGCACCGCGAGCTATCGCAGGCACGCAGTCGGGATCATGGCGCGCCGCACTCTCGGCTGGACCTGGGAGTCGTACCGCGGCAACGGCCGCAGCACCGAAGGAGCTGTCTGATCATGCGCGTCAATTTCACGGTCAACGGCCGCAGGTACGAGGCGGACGACGTCTGGGAGGGCGAGTCCCTCCTCTATGTGCTGCGTGAGCGAATGGGCCTGCCCGGCTCGAAGAACGCCTGCGAGCAGGGCGAGTGCGGTTCCTGCACGGTCCGTCTGGACGGTGTCCCGGTCTGCTCCTGTCTGGTTGCCGCAGGCCAGGTGGAGGGCCGCGAGGTCGTCACCGTAGAAGGCCTCGCCGACTTCGCCGCCCACCGCTCCCAGGCACACGCCGGCAGGGGGCACCTCCCACACGCGGAGCTTAGTGGCGGCTGCTCCTTTGGCGCCTGTGGCACCGCACTCGACGAGGCCCGGCAGTGGGAGTCCGAGCCGGCCGGCGAGGAGACCCGGGACACAGGTGAACTCTCCCCGATCCAGCAGGCGTTCATCGACGCCGGAGCCGTCCAGTGCGGCTTCTGTACCCCCGGGCTGCTGGTCGCCGCGGACGAACTGCTGGAACGCAACCCGGAGCCGTCCGACGCGGACATCCGTGAGGCGCTCTCCGGCAACCTCTGTCGCTGTACCGGCTACGAGAAGATCCTCGACGCGGTCCGCCTCGCGGCCGTCCGCACGGAAGAAACGGTCTGACGATGGGCGTTACCGGCAACCCCACCAGCATCAACCAGGGCACCCGCACCAAGGGCGGCATCGGCGAGTCCACGCTGCGCCCCGACGGCATCCTGAAGGTCACCGGCGAGTTCGCGTACTCCTCCGACATGTGGCACGAGGACATGCTCTGGGGCCACACGCTGCGCTCCACGTTCGCGCACGCCGAGATCGTCTCCATCGACACCTCGGAAGCGCTCGCCACGTCCGGCGTCTACGCCGTACTCACCTACGACGACCTGCCGACCTCGGTGAAGAACTACGGGCTCGAGATCCAGGACACCCCGGTCCTCGCCCACGGCAAGGTCCGTCACCACGGCGAACCCGTGGCGCTCGTCGCCGCCGATCACCCGGAGACGGCCCGCCGCGCCGCCGCGAAGATCAGGATCGACTACCGCGAGCTGCCTGTCGTCACCGACGAGGCCTCCGCCACCGCACCCGACGCCCCTCTCATCCACGAGGGCCGCAACGACCACCACGCGGGGCACGTACCGCATCCCAACATTGTCCACCGCCAGCCCATCGTCCGCGGCGACGCGGACGCGGCGGCGGCCCGCGCCGATGTCATCGTGAGCGGTGAGTACGTCTTCGGCATGCAGGACCAGGCCTTCCTCGGCCCCGAGTCCGGTCTGGCCGTGCCCGCCGAGGACGGCGGCGTCGACCTGTACGTCGCCACCCAGTGGCTCCACTCCGACCTGCGCCAGATCGCCCCCGTACTCGGCCTGCCCGAGGACAAGGTCCGCATGACGCTCTCCGGAGTCGGCGGCGCCTTCGGTGGCCGCGAGGACCTGTCGATGCAGATCCACGCCTGCCTGCTCGCCCTGCGCACCGGCAAGCCGGTCAAGATCGTCTACAACCGGTTCGAGTCGTTCTTCGGGCACGTCCACCGCCACCCCGCCAAGCTCTGGTACGAGCACGGCGCCACTCGTGACGGCAAGCTGACCCATATGAAATGTCGCATCGTACTGGACGGCGGAGCCTATGCCTCCGCTTCCCCGGCCGTCGTCGGCAACGCCTCCTCGCTCAGCGTCGGCCCGTACGTCATCGACGACGTCGACATCGAGGCCATCGCGCTCTACACCAACAACCCGCCGTGCGGCGCCATGCGCGGCTTCGGCGCGGTCCAGGCATGCTTCGCCTACGAGGCCCAGATGGACAAGCTCGCTGCCGAACTCTCCATGGACCCGGTCGAGTTCAGGCAGCTCAACGCCATGGAGCAGGGCACCATCCTGCCGACCGGCCAGGTCGTCGACTCGCCCGCCCCGGTGGCCGAGCTGCTGCGCCGGGTCAAGGCGCGGCCGCTGCCGCCCGAGCGCCAGTGGGAGGTCGCCGGCGAGCAGGCCGACGTACGGGCCCTGCCCGGCGGACTGTCCAACACCACCCACGGCGAAGGTGTCGTACGTGGCATCGGCTACGCGGTCGGCCTCAAGAACGTCGGCTTCTCCGAGGGCTTCGACGACTACTCCACCGCCCGGGTGCGCATGGAGGTCATCGGCGGCGAACCTGTCGCGACCGTACACACCGCGATGGCCGAGGTCGGGCAGGGGGGCGTCACCGTCCACGCCCAGATCGCCCGTACCGAACTCGGCGTCGCCCAGGTCACCATCCACCCGGCCGACACCCAGGTCGGCTCGGCCGGCTCCACCTCCGCCTCCCGGCAGACGTATGTCACCGGCGGAGCCGTGAAACACTCCTGCAAGGCCGTCCGCGAGAAGGTCCTGGAGATGGGCCGCCGCAAGTTCGGTACGTACCACCCTGCCTGGGCCACCGCCGAACTGCTCCTGGAGGGCGGCAAGGTCGTCACCGACGGCGGCGAAGTGCTGGCCGATCTGGTCGACGTGCTGGAGGACGAGGCGGTCGACATCGAGCTGGAGTGGCGCCACCGGCCCACCGAGGCGTTCGACCTCCGTACCGGACAGGGCAACGGCCACGTCCAGTACTCCTTCGCCGCCCACCGCGCGGTCGTCGAGGTCGACACCGAACTCGGCCTGGTCAAGGTCATCGAACTGGCCTGCGCCCAGGACGTCGGCAAGGCACTCAACCCGCTGTCCGTCGAAGGGCAGATCCAGGGCGGTACCACCCAGGGCCTGGGCGTCGCCGTCATGGAGGAGATCATCGTCGACCCGAAGACCGCGAAGGTGCGCAACCCGTCCTTCACGGACTATCTGATCCCCACCATCCTCGACACCCCGACGATCCCGGTCGATGTGCTCGAACTCGCCGACGCCCAGGCCCCGTACGGGCTCCGTGGCGTCGGCGAGGCTCCCACCCTGTCGTCGACCCCGGCCGTTCTCGCGGCGATCCGGAACGCGACGGGCCTGGAGCTCAACAGGACGCCGGTACGCCCCGAGCACATCACCGGCACCTGAGTCACGACTCCCTCCTGAACCCTCCGGGCGGGGCGCGCCTCCCGGGCACGTCACACTTTCGCCGCCCGCACCGCCCGGAGAACCCAAGTGCCGTACCGCTCACGGCCATTGATTCCACCATGTAACGAAAGAGCAGTACCACGCAGTACTTCGTGCTCAGCCCGATCGAGAGCTGGATCGACGCCAAGTGGAACTGGCAGCACAAGTCTCTTCCGCCTCTCCGCCCCTCCGCACACCCGTAGAAGGAGAAACGCCATGCTGGACATCGCCGAAGAGCTCAACCGGTGGGTCGAGCAGGGACGCGACTTCGCCGTGGCCACCGTCGCGGCGGTCGGCGGCAGTGCACCCCGGAAGCCGGGAGCAGCCCTCGCCGTCGACCGCGAAGGCACGGCGATCGGATCGGTCTCCGGCGGGTGTGTGGAGGGCGCGGTGTACGACCTGTGCGGACAGGCGCTGGACGACGGCATCGCAGTGCGCGAACAGTTCGGCTACAGCGACGAGGACGCCTTCGAGGTCGGACTGACCTGCGGCGGCGTCATCGACATCCTGGTGACACCGGTCCGTGTGGACGACCCCGCACGGGCGGTGTTCGCCGCCGCACTCGCCGCCGCCGCACGAGGGGAGGCGGCGGCGGTCGCAAGGATCACCGACGGGCCCGCGGAACTCCTCGGCCACCCCCTGCTCGTCCACCCCGACGGCTCGTACGAGGGTGGGCTCGGCGGACATCCGGAGCTGGACCGCACCGCTGCGGCCGACGCCCGCGCGATGCTGGACGCGGGCCGCACCGGCTCCGTCGCCATCGGCGCCGAGGGCTCGCGCTGCGGGCAACCGCTCACCCTGCTCGTCGAATCGAGCGTCCCACCGCCCCGGTTGATCGTCTTCGGGGCCATCGACTTCGCCTCGGCACTGGTCCGGGCGGGTAAGTTCCTCGGGTACCACGTCACATTGTGCGACGCCCGCCCCGTCTTCACCACGAAGGCCCGCTTCCCGGAGGCCGACGAACTGGTCATCGACTGGCCGCACCGCTATCTCGCGACGACCGATGTCGACGCGCGCACCGCCCTGTGCGTCCTCACCCACGACATCAAGTTCGATGTCCCGCTGCTGGAACTGGCGTTGAGGCTGCCCGTGGCGTACGTCGGAGCGATGGGCTCGCGCCGCACCCATCTGGAGCGCAATGACCGGCTGCGCGAAGTCGGCGTCACGGAGCTGGAACTGGCCAGGCTGCACTCGCCGATCGGTCTCGACCTCGGCGCCCGTACCCCTGAGGAGACCGCGCTGTCGATCGCCGCCGAAATCGTCGCCGACCGGCGCGGCGGCAGCGGTGTTCCGCTCACCGGCGCGCACACCCCGATCCATCACGAAGGCGGGCAACCGACGGCCGGGCGTATCTCTTGGGTGACCTGACCTGACCTGACCTGACCTGACCTGACCTGACCTGACCTGACCTGACCTGACCTGAGCTTGGCATTTAACCTGCCGCCGCTCTCTTGGTGTGGTGGGCTTCGAGCGTGGATTCGCGTTTGACAGTCTTACCGCCGCCGACTCCGCTCATCGACAGGAAGGTCGAGCGACTCCACAGCGCGCTCCGAGCTCTGCACATGCACCATCTCCCCCCGATCGAGGAGGCCATGGTCTATTGGCTAAGTGGATCTTCTCGGTGCCGCCTCACTCCGCCAACGGGAAGCGGCTCACCAACTCCACTGGTGGAGCCGCTGTCACGACACACCCGGCTTGTACCTCCGCCCAGAAACGGACGTTACGGTCCTTTCCTGCGCGCGCCCTGCTCGTCCTGACGAAGATCGAAGGCAACCGCTGACAGGCGATCTACTGTGCAGACTGCCGTCCACGGCCGACCCGAGCACCCCGAAGCACCGTCACGCCAGGACTCCGGCCGGCAACTTCAAGATGGTGGACTCTCCCTGTACGGGTGGGGTCGGGCAGGACGGGCTGGGGCGTTCCGGGGGCGGCCTGGATCGCAGCGGCGAGGCTTCGCAGCCCGGACTGTTTGCCGGGGGCTTCTTCGTCGTCGGGCGGCGGACCGGCGGGGAGGGTGGACAGGAGCATCCATCCCAGGAGCGCCTCGGCGGCGCGAATGTGCCCACGGACGGTGGCTGGGTAGAGGCCTAGGCGTTGGGCGGCGGCGTCGACCCGGAAGTCCTCGTCGGCCCAGCTGCGGAGGGTCTGCGCGAGGGCGTCGCCGCTGGTGGTGCGCCGGTCGGTGCATTCCTGGCCGAGTGGGGCGAGCGCGGCAGTGGCCCAGTCGGTGACCGGTGGCTGCGCCAGCAGGTGGGCGAGGGTGGGCGTGGAGCGGGGGGCCGGGTCGGCGGCCGGGCCGTGCAGGGTGTGGATCTGCAGGGCGAGGGAGAGGGTGATGCGATCGGTGGCGCGGTCGGAGGCGAGGCCTGTGGCCTGGAGCATGGCGCGTATGCGTCGGCTGAGGGTGTTGCGGTGGATGCCAAGCATCCGAGAGGCGGCCGAGACGTCGAATTCGAGGCCGAGGGTGACGGTGGCCAGTTGCCGGTCGGCGCCGCGCTGGTTGAGGACCGGCTGGAGCAAGGCGGTGGCCCACTGCTGTGCGGCGGCCGGGTCGAGGGCGTCCAGCAGGCCGGGGGTGCGGGGGGCGACCGCGGCGCGGGTGGGACTGATCCGGGCGGTGGCGATGGCGTCGTAGGCCAGGCCGAAGCCGGTGGCGGTGTCCTCGACGGGCAGGGTGGGGCTGATGCCCAGACTCAGTCGGTGGCTGCGGTCGGCGACGAGCGGGCGCAGGGCGGTGACGGCCGGTGCTTCTGGGAGGTCAGGGTCGGGGTGGGGGGCGACGACGACGATGTGCCCGTCGAAGGCGGGGCACCGTACGGCGAGGCCGGTGTCGGACAGGAGCGCCTCGACTCGGGCGAATGTCTCGTCGCGGGAGGTGCCGGCACAGTCCATGATGGCGATCTGGACGTCGTCCGTGTCGAGCAGGTGGGGCGAGAGGGGCCCCAGGATGCGCTGGGCGGGTTCGATGTGACCGACCATCAGGGCCTGGAATGCGGCCAGGCGTACGGCGTGCAGGGTCTCGGCGAGCGCCGTGTCACCCGCGGGTATGGACGCGTGCCGGCGGATCGCGAGGACAGTGGCGGATCGGGCCAGCAGATCCCGGTCAGGTGTGCTGAAGGCGTGGTGGCGGCGGGCGGTGATGAAGCAGCCGCTGTCCCCCAGAGGATAGGTGGAGGTAAAGGCGCTGTCCGCCGTGGGCAGTCGGCGTCTGATGGAGGGGACGGGGATGCGGGTGTCGCCCTGAAGGCTCACCTCCGCGTCCAGCTCGCGGGCCAGCCAGTCCAGGAGATCGTCGGCTGGGGGGCTGTCGTTGTCGAGGTGGTCCAGGAGATGGGTGAGGCGGGCAGCATGCCGGTCGGCTACCTGTCGGCGGTGTTCGGTGATCTGGGGGATCAAGGTGTGGCGCCAGGTTGCCACGGGTGCGCCAGAGGCGAGCAATGGGAGCGCCGCGTGGCAAGCGGCCTCGATCAGCTGCCTTTGCGGATGGGGCGGGGTGTCCGCCGCGAGGATCAGGCCGGTGGCGCCTTGGTCGGCGAGGCGCTGCAGCCAGGTGCGTGCATGCCCGATATCGATCGTGTCGGGTGAACAGATGAAGAGTGTGCCGGAAGGCCGGTTGGGGCAGTCGGAGGGCGTGACCAGTTCGGCCCGGTCCACGACCCGGTCGTCGGGGGCAGCGGTGTGCAGGGGGTGCAGGACGTACTCGGGCTGGCGGGCCAGGGCCGCGAGTGTGAGCATCACGTCTCCTCCGACGGGGGTGGGATGCGAGGTTATCCGGGGTGCTGGGGCGGCGGGACGGCAGGTGATGTCGATGTGGGCGGGCACGACGAACCGCGCGTCGGGGCCCAGGGCTGCCTGACAGGTAGGGGGGATCTCCTACAGGCGATCCAGGACGGTCTCCACGGCGGTCTCGGCGATGTTCCCGGGCCGAGGCTGGGGTCGGCACCGTCGGGCCGGCCGCGTTGCTGGGTAAGGCCTCAGAGCGATGCGATGAGTGTCGGCTCCGACTCCCGGATAAGTGCCCCGATTTCCCAACCGCCGACCGCGATCAGCTGCCCTCACACGGCGTTCTGACGGGCCGCTGTGGCCCTCGCCTCGGACCTGGTTGTCAAGGGTCTCGGGCGGCGAGGTGTGCATACGTGCTGTACATCATGAGGCAATTGGTGCATGTGTGGCGTAGTAAGCGCCGTCGAAGATCCCTACGCTGATCGACATCCGGTGGACGGCAACGGGCTGCCACCGCAGAGTAGTTGAAGTGGGGACACCTATGCTTCCGGGTTTCGTGGGCGTTCATCTGGACCAGGCCTCGGCGTCGGACATCCAGGTCAACGAGCACATCACCGCGCGTCGCCTGAAGGAGGGCACGTCGAACGACCCCAGTGTGATCATGCTGCTGGAGTTCGCGCCGGGCGCGCAGTTCGGCGAGGACCGGCACACGGTCCGCGAGTTCGTGCACGTGGTCAAGGGCGAGTTCGGCGACGGCACGGACATTTGGCAGACTGGCACGGTGCTCTGCGCCGAACCTGGCTCCGTGCACTACCCGCAGTCTGCGATCGGCTGCACGCTCCTGGTTGTCTACCCCGATGGCGAGGACACTTGTGACAAGTAGCTCAGAGTAACGATCAGAGCGTTCCGTAGTCGTCTCTAGGCCCCGCGGCAGTGCGGTCGGATCATCGGCAAGGTGTGCGTCTCAGCTTGGGCGAGATCGTGAAGGGAGCTCCCGGCGACTAGAGCACCCGTCGCCATGGATCCAGACCGACCTGCACCCACAGTGACCCAGGGGCGCCAATGCGCTGGAAGCAGTAGCTTCACGACGGCACAGACGCACAACGAACGCGGGCCCAGGCGAAGGCTTCATGCCGGAACTGCGGGATGATGTTCGCGGGGATGCCGACGGGTGCCGGGCCGAGGACGGCCAGGAGGTCGCTCGCGTCTTGGGAGTGGTAGCCCGCCGATCGGATCGAGGCGTCGTCCGGGAAGACGTCGGCGACGCGGTCGCCGGGGCGGATCAGGTGGTCCTCCGTCCCGCCGTACGAGAACACCCACCGGAAGTTCCTGGGGGGTGCCGGCTCGACCAGGCGCCGGAACCGGCTGACCTCCTTGGTGTAGGCGTAGAAGTTCACGGCCGGGCGGAAGGCGGCCAGGCGCAGCCACGCGGAGAGGTAGCGGTCGCTGAAGAAGTCGCCGGCATCATGGATGCGGATCCAGCCGCCCCGGTGGCGGGTGTGGGCGAGTTCGGCGGCCATCTGCCGTTGCCAGCCGGGCAGGTCGTCCAGGACGTAGGCCAGGTTCTGCTGGTGGCGGCCGATGACCCCGGGGAAGTTGTACGTACCGTTCCGCGCGTAGCAGGCCTGGGCGCAGACCCCGGCGGCCGGGCACGTCTTGACGACTCGTCCGTCCCAGAGCCGGGTGGCTTCTCTGTCAAGTCCTACGTGTTGATCGCTCGTACGAAGCGCGGCGGGCAACAGCTCCAAAGGTCTGCCGACCATACGTTCGAATAATGGTTTGCTGAGAGCTAACAAGCTGGCACGTTCTGTGCTCAACCCATGGATGTAGTGAGCGTTGCCCCGTTACAGTGCCCGAGTGATCAGAGAGCAGTGGAGTGGGGGGCGACCCCGGCGCGCACCGAGGGTTGCTGGTTCGCTGACCTGCAACGACAAACTCAACTGCCGCTCGGCGATATGCCGTTTACCCCCTTGTAGGGAACTGGCTGGCCGGTGAGTGCGTCGAGCAGGACGCGGTCATCCACAGAGTGTTTTAGTTTCACCGTCACCTGCTGCAACTTCGCCTGCTTGGTGGTGCAGTTGCCACTGTCTTTGCGGTCTTTGACGGAGACCGACAGTACGACGCTGCCGCTTGTTTCCAGCACGTCCACCGCGGCGCCGTCGTCGCAGACGCCATGGAGGGCAACGACGGTCACCGAGCGGCCGTCTGCGGCGATCTGGATGACCCTGTCGAGCGGAAGGCCAGGGATGTCGCGGGCTGGCCCGATCGGGGGCCGAGGGGATGTAGACGGAATGGCAGCGGCCTGCTTGAGAGGGGTGGCATAGCCGTCCAGGGTGAAGAACCAGGACGGAACCGTCGCCGGTCCGCGGCTGGTCGCCACACGCATGTTACCCAGCGTTGCTTTGGTCACCGTAAGGTGCGGTTTTCCGTTCACACGGGTGCCAGCCAGGGTCTTGTACGACTCGTCCGCCCCCATCAGCGGCCGGGTGAGTGACTCATCCGCAGCCCACATCACCTGGCCGTTCTTCGGCCAGGTGACGGGCAACTCACCGCGCAGGACGAAGCTCTGGTCCTCGTAGGCCTGCCTATCCGCCGGGTTGCGCAGGCTGCCCTGCGGCAGCTGGACTGCCTCTCCCACGGGGTGGTATCCAGCACGCCACGCGGCCAGTCCCTCCTCGGCGTGGTCCAGCCATGGGCCGCGGTGGGTGAGCCTGGGGTGCATCCGGTCCCAGGCCATCGCCTCGGCCTTGCCGTAGCGGGTGGTGTCCGTGCTGGTGGTGACGTCGGGCTCGTGCCAGCTGTCGGGCTTGGCGAAGGTGAGGACACCGCCGTGCCGGCGGGGTCGCCCGCCCTTCGGGCCGGAAAGGGGCGGGCCCGGGTCGCGGAGCATGACCCGGTCCGAGCGCAGGCGCCCGACCAGCACGACCGGCAGGCTAGCCAGGGCGTGGGAGAGGTAGGTGACGTCGTAGCCGGCATCCATCACGATGAGGATCTCCAGGTCGCCCGGCCGCCAGTGCCCGGCCTGCGTCAACCGCGCGACAACGTCGCGCAGTTGGGCGGCGGTGACGAGCGTCGCGTCGTCGGCGGGTCCCAGGCGCACGGCGTCCAGCAGCGCGACCCAGGAGGTGCGGCCGGATTCCAGGGCGGCAACGAAGGAGTACGGCCAGCCCGGCACGAACTGGTCCGTTTTGCGGTCGCCACGTCCGTAGACGTGGCAGAACAGCCGGTCGTCGCTGGTCGGGGCATCGGGGCGGAGCCAGTTGCTCACGTCCACGGCCAGCACGATCCGCCCGTCGCCGGCCTTCGGCAGCGGCAGGCCGGCCAGCGTGCGGCGCAACCGCGTCGGCTCCAGCCAACCGCGGTCCAAAGCCGCATACAGCGCGCCATGCCCGCGCCGGTGCTCGACCGCCAGCGACAGCTCAACCAGGGTCTTCACCGGCCCGTCCGCGCACAACACCGCGTCCGTGAGCTCGAAGAGCGCGTCCTGGCGGGCGTAGAGGCATTCGTAGAACTCGACCCGAAAGCGGGACAACACATCCAACGCCTCGCCTGCGGGCGCATCGACAGACAGACTCATACGCAGCGGCCGTTCTCTTGTACTTCGTGACTCGACATCTCGAAGCGTGGAGAACGGCCGCCTCCGCTGTCCCGGGAAGAACCGCAGATCAGCAGGTCGGGTGACCCGCGACGTTAAACGTCAAGCTGAGAAGCCGTATCTCAACCGAACGTGATCGTTTGATTCTTGCTGGTCAGGCATGGTTTCGCTCGGGGTGAGGGAGAGTCTCGGCGTTCTGGTTCCGTTTGGTCGGTGAGGGGTGCGCGGTGGCGTCGATGCTGGGATTGCTGGAGGAGCGAGAGGCGGCTGCCCGGGTGCGGGTGGAGGGTTTGCGAGAGGAAGCCGCGCGGGTTGCCGAGATGGTGGAGACAGCTGAGATCGAGCTGGACCGGCGGGTGCCGCCGCGCCGTCACCGAAGACTGACGCGACACCGATCTCCCGGGAGAGCATGGAATCTCGTGATGTCGGTCGGGCTCGACGTGGACGACGGTGGCATCGGGCGAGGTCGGGGTGGTTGGCCCGCGGGTTCTGTCAGCCGAGAAGATTCTTGTAGATGTGGCCGTCCTTGATGATGACGGCGAGGTTCTTGTCCGGGTCGCCCAGTACGGTGAGGTCTTGCGTGGGATCGTTCTCGACCAGGAGAACATCGGCCCAGGCCCCGACCTCGATCACACCGAGCCGGCCCGCCTTGTAGGGGTCACGCTCACCGGAGAGCCGGAAGAGGGCGGCGTTGCCGGACGTGGCAATCCGCAGCGCCTCGATGGGGCTGAATCCGAAGTCGGTGGACAGCCGGGTGAGCATCTCGTTCTGCAGGCCGGCCTTCTCGGGTTCGAGCAGCAGGTCGGTGCCGAAGGCGATGTTCGCTCCCACTTCCCGTGCCCACGTGAAGGTGTTCGCAACGCCGTCGCAGACCTGCTTGTTCTTCTCGGCGTTCTCCGCGTTGGCGTACTCGTGGTCGCTTTCGAGGAAGGGCTGGGTGCTCAGCCAGACACCCTTGCTCGCCATCAGCTTGACGGTCTCACGGCCGGCGGCGAGGTGGCCGTGTTCGATCGACTTGATTCCGGCGTCGATCGCACGGCGGATGCCCTCGTCGTTGTAGACGTGCGCGGACACGTAGGTACCCAGTCCGCAGCAGCTTCGACCGCCGCGCGGAGCTCGTCCGGCGTGTACTGGAGGACGTCCAGGGGGTCGAAGGCGGACGACACCCCGCCGCCCGCCATGATCTTGATCTGTACGGCTCCCTTCTTCAGTTGCTCGCGGACGGCCGCGAGTACTTGGTCGCGGCCGTCGGCGACACGCATGAAGCCGATCTGCTCGGCCCGGGGGTGCAGCCCGCAGGAGAAGGTGGTCGCGTCCTCGTGGACGGCGGAGAAATCGCCGTGCCCGGAGGTCTGGGAGACCGCCGCCTGGCTCGGGTAGATGCGCGGCCCGGGGAACGTGCCGGAGTCGAGGACCTGCCGCAGCGAGGCGACGTCGCCGGCCATGTCCCGGACCGTGGTGAAGCCGCGCATGAGCATCCGCCCGGCCTCGGCAAGCGCGTTGTAGTAGTTCATCCCGGTGGCCCCGGTGATCAGCTCTGCCTGGGTCGTCCCGGCCGCGAAGAGGTGTACGTGCGCGTCGCTCAGGCCGGGCATGAGCACCCGCCCGCCGCCTTCGATGACGACCGTCTCCGGCTGGGGCTCGGTCTTCCCACCGATCGCGGCGATCTTGCGGTCCTGGATGAGTACCGACGTCGGCTCGGTCAGCTCGGAGTCGACGTCGTCGCCGGCGTTGAATACGCGCACGTTGTTGATGAGAATCGGCGCGGAGGTCCGGTGCTGGGTCACGATCTTCCTCTCGTGGCAGGATGGGGCAGCTGCAAGCAGACGCCGGCCGGATCGGATCCAGGGCGCGGCAGCGCCACCCGGTCACCTGCTGACACGACCGCGAGCACAACGGGCGCAGAGTGGCACGGCCCCACGGAGAAGCCGGGGACGTTAGCTCGAACGTGGTGTGTCACACAACGTGGTGTGTCACCGTCTCGACCAGAACGGCTCCCCGTGCCCGACGTGCACGAGACCCCTCTGCCGCCCCTCGCACTGTCGGCATGAGGACGGTGAACTGACGCCCGCCGAACGAGCCGCGCTCGGCCAAGGGGTGGCCGTACTGCGCGGCCAGGGCTACACCCTGTGCGTCAGCACCACCCCAGCCGTCCACCGTCAGCTCCTCACCCGCTGTCGGCCCCTCGACGGCGGCCAGGGCGTCCCGGCGGTCCCGGCACAGCACAAAGCGCGCCGCGAGTACGAGAACCACGTCAGTGCCCTCACGCCGACCGAACGCGAGAGCACATCCCGCAGCAGCATCGCCACCTCGACCGACGACTCCGCCACCGGCGTCAGACGGAACGCGACGATCGAGTGGGTGTAGGCGTCCAGCGCGATCGTCAGATGCACGCTGACCGGAGTCCCGAAGACATCGTCGAGAACCTTCACCGGCAACGGCGTCGAGTCCAGCACCACCACCTGCCCCGGCCGCGACATCACCACCGGCACCCCGCCGGGGCCGGAACCGCGGCGGCCGAGCGCACATACCGCTGCCGGACCCCGTCCGGCCCGAACCACTCCCGCCACACCCGCGCCAGCGTCGTCCGGTGCGGCACCCACACTTCCCGCCCGGGAAACACCTCCCGCACGTACTGGTGGACCAGCCGCTCACGCGACGCCATGCTGATCCGCGACCGGCGCAGGCACTGCTCCCGCACCGCCCGAATCGCCTCCTCCAACTCGGCCGTCACCGAGGGATGGCCGCCAGCCCGCCGGGTCCACCGTCCGTCGGCCAGCCCGGCCGGACCGGACTCCCGATAGCGGGCGGCCATCCGCTTCAGCGTGCGCTCGCTGACCGACTCCAGGCCGAGCCCCGTGGCTTCGGCCTCCGACATCGCACCGAGCTCCAGGGCCTTGGTACGACGACGCTCGCCCAAACTGGTCGTCACCAGATCAAAAGCAGGCCGGGGCTCATGCGGACGGGCCCAGTAGCGGCTGCCGCTGCGGAACCCGGTCTCGATCTCCATCAGGTGCTCCAGCCGGATCCGGGCCCGGGCCAGATCACGTGCGGACAGCCCCTCGGCGAGCTCGGCGGGCAGCAGGCCGGTGTCGAGGACTGCGGTGAGGCGGTCCGCGGTGCGCTGGCGGTGTTCGTGCTGGCGGCGGGCGATCGCGGTGAGAAGTTCGGCCAGGGCGTCGGCGGGGGTGCCCGGGACCGGTTCGGTGCTGGTGTCGGTGGGCAGGGCGAGGGGCTCCCACACGGAGTCGTCGGTGTAGGCGTGGGCGGCGTCGGTGAGCCAGCCCAGGTCGGTGAGGTGGTCGCGGGCCAGGCGCAGGCCCTGGCGCAGGCATGCGACGAGGAGCAGCCGGCTCGGGCCGGGTGAGGCAGCGTTCGCCCACTGGCCGCCGAGGGCGGCGAGGGCGCGGGTGGCGGCCTGCTGCCAGTCGGCGGGGGTCCAGCGGTCGTCCGGAGAAGCTGCCGGAAACCGCCGTGGAGCTGTACGCCAGCGACGCCGCGGCCGACGACCTGGCGGCCGCGGCCCAGCTACCGAAGTCGTCGATCGACGCCGAGTTCTACGAGCCGGAGGCCGACCGGTGACCGCAGCTGGCCTCCGTTTGACAGAGCTCACGGCGACACGTAGATACTTTAAGTAGCCAATTCGTCACACTTTGTGATCGGTGGTTATGCGAATCTGCCGCCGCCCTCCACCCCATGCGAGGAGCCCCACCGTGACCACGACCCCCACCCGTCCCACCACCGTCCCGTTCATCGAGCAGCTGCCCCAGCCGGAACTGCGCGGGTCCACCGACATCCAGGGCAACGTCCTGGCCGCGTTCAACAAGGACTTCATGGACTTCCGCTACCTGCGCTTCCCGGACGCCGCCAAGGGCCGCGGCTGGCTCTCCGCGATCCTCAACACCGTCGCGACAACCAACGAGACGGAGGACTTCAACGAGCAGTTCTCGCTGGCCCGCCGGGCCTTCGGCCGCGATCCGTCGATCACCACCGTCCGCTGCGGGGTCTCCCTCACCTTCGAGGGCCTCGTGACGATCTCCAACAAGCCCGATCAGATCAAGAAGGACCTCAGCACCTTCACGTCGTTCTGCGCGGGCGCGGCCGCACGGGCCAAGGACCTCGGGGACACCGGCGAGAGCGACCCCAAGACCTGGTTGTTCGGGGCCAGGACCGGCGACAAGGTTGTGCACGCGGTCCTCATCGTCGCCGCGGACACCGAGGCGCTGCTGAAGGAGAAACTGAAGAACCTCGACACGGTCGAGCAGACCCACCAGATCACGCGCGTCCATGTGGATGAGGGCCGCACCCTGAAGGGCGATCTGAAGGGTCACGAGCACTTCGGCTACAAGGACGGCATCTCCCAGCCCGGCGTCAAGGACTTCCACCACGAGGACGCCAGCCGCAAGGGCTTCCGCGACAACCACGCCGGGACCGAGCTGATCCAACCCGGCGAGTTCGTCTTCGGCTACAAGAGCGAACAGGGCGACCGGAAGGCGCCGGCGTGGATGAAGAACGGTTCCCTCCAGGTGGTGCGCCGCCTTCACCAGGATGTCGCCGGCTGGAACAAGGCCGTGGTGGACGGCGTCAAGAACTTCACCGGAAACATGGACAGCAACCGGCTCGGTGCCTGTCTGGTCGGCCGGGCCAAGGACGGCACACCGCTCACCCCACCGTGCAGCGCCGTGACCGGCCTCGGCTCGGACCGGAACGGCTTCGACTACGCGAACGACCCCATCGGCCGGCACACCCCCTGGGCCGCGCACATCCGCCGCACCCATCCGCGTGCCTTCGCCGGAATCGTCGACAAGAAGCCGAAGAGCCACCGCCTGATGCGCCGCGGCATTCCCTACGGCCCCGAGTTCAAAGGCAGCTCGGACGACGGCAAGGACCGCGGGCTGATGTTCGTCTGCTACGGCACCTCGCTGGAAGAACAGTTCGAACTGGTCCAGCAGCACTGGTCCAACGACGACGCGTTCACCCCCGGGGAGAGCCAGTCCGACCAGGAGGTCGCCAACGGCTTCGACAAGGTCACCGGCCTCGCCGGCAAGGCCTCGATCGAGCTCACGGACGGCACCTTCGGCACGGTCGACATGAAGCGCTTCGTCCGCACCACGGGCGCGCTCTACGCCTTCACCCCCTCGATCAGCACGCTGCGGCTGCTCGCCGAGGGCGAGGACCTCCCCAACAAGCCGGTCGGCTCCTGAGCGGCGAGGAGAAGCCATGAACGAGAGCCCCACCGTCGAGGGCACGGCCAACGACCGCGCCGGCCAGCAGACCTGCTGGCAGCTGGCCCGTGAGCTGCTGCTCGTCGGTCCGGACGACAAGGACCTGAAGCTGCGCTACCTCGACGTCCTGATCAAGGAGGGCATCCCGGAGACCGACGAGCCCAAGGACGTGCTGATCGTCGGCGCGGGGATCGCCGGTCTTGTTGCCGGGAAGCTGCTCAAGGACGCCGGGCACAACGTCACCATCCTGGAGGCCAACGCCAACCGGATCGGCGGGCGGATCAAGACCTTCCGCTCCACCGACAACGAGCAGGACGGCCCGTTCTACGACCCGGTGCAGTACGGGGAGGCCGGGGCGATGCGGCTGCCCAGCTTCCACCCACTCACCCTGGCCTTGGTAGACAGCCTCGGCCTGAAACGGCAGCTGTTCTACAACGTCGACGTCGATCCCGACACCGGCAACCAGAACACGCCCGTCCCGCCGGTGGTCTACGAGTCCTTCGAGGACGGCAAGGTCTGGAAGTACGGTGAGGACAGCCCGGACTTCCGCGAGCCGGTCAAGCGCTTCAACAGCTGGATCCGCACCAACCGGATCCAGGCCCGCCGCAGCGAGTACGCCGCCGACCCGAGCAGCGTCAACGAGGGCTTCCACCTCACCGGCGACGAGGTGCGAATCACCGCCGGCGAGATGGTCAACCAGGCGCTGGAGCCGATCCGCGACTACTACTCGTACATCGAGAACGGCAAGCGGGTGCGCAAGCCGTTCGCCGAGTGGCTGGAGGGCTGGGCTCGGGTGATCCGCGACTTCGACGGCTATTCGATGGGCCGTTTCCTGCGCGAGTACGCGGGCTTCAGCGACGAGGCCATCGAGGCGGTCGGCACGATCGAGAACATGACTTCGCGGCTGCACCTGTCTTTCTTCCACACCTTCCTGGGGCGCAGCGACATCAACCCGGACGCCACCTACTGGGAGATCGACGGCGGCAGCTGGCAGCTGCCCTACGCCCTGGCCGAGGAGCTCCAGGACGAACTCGAAATGGGCGAGCGGATGATCCGGATGGAGTACTGGGACCCGCGCCGCGACGGCGGGGCCGGCCAGGGCGTCGGACCGAACGGGCCGCAGGTCGCCGTCCACACCGTGCCCGAGGGCAACCCGGAGGCTGAACCCACGATCTGGAAGGGCGACTTCGCGATCGTCACCGTCCCGTTCTCCGCGCTGCGGTTCGTCCAGGTCTCGCCCCCGTACTCGTACAAGAAGCGCCGGGCGATCATCGAGACGCACTACGACCAGGCCACCAAGGTACTGCTGGAGTTCTCCCGCCGGTGGTGGGAGTTCACCGAGGCGGACTGGAAGGACGAGCTCGACTCCATCGAGCCCGGCCTGTATGAGTACTACCAGCGGGCCGCCGAGGAGGACGCCGAGGCGGCCGCGCTGGCCGCGCACAACGGGCACCGGCCGCCGCCCAAACCACCGAGAGTGCTGCTCGGCGCCCACCGGAGCGTGGACTCGAGCCGGATCAGCCAGGAACAGTTGGAGGTCTTCCGGCACACCCCGCTGCGCGGGACGGGTGTGCGTCCCTCCACCAACTGCTTCGGCGGCGGTTCGACCACCGACAACCCGAACCGCTTCATGTACTACCCCTCGCACCCGGTGCCCGACAGCGACGACGGCGGCGTGGTATTGGCCAGCTACAGCTGGTCGGACGACGCGGCGCGCTGGGACTCGATGGCCGACGCCGAGCGGTACGTGTACGCGCTGCGCAACCTCCAGTCGGTGCACGGCCGGCGGATCGAGGTGTTCTACACCGGCTACGGCCAGACCCAGAGCTGGCTGCGCGACCCGTACGCCTTCGGCGAGGCAGCGGTGTACACCCCGCACCAGATGACCAGCTTCCACCTCGACGTGGTCAAGCCGGAGGGCCCGGTGCACTTCGCCGGCGAGCACGTCTCGCTCAAGCACGCCTGGATCGAGGGCGCGGTGGAGACCGCCGTCCGCGCGGCGATCGCCGTGCACGAGGCACCCGCGCCACCGTCCCGCGCCAAACCGGAGATCCGGCCCGAGGTGCGGACCGGTCACGCACGCAAAGCGGAGGTATTGAGCAAATGAGCGGCAACAGCGAATGGACGGTGGGCCGTTACCTGGCCACCAGGCTGGAGCAATTGGGCATCCGGCACCTGTTCGGGGTGCCGGGCGACCACCTCGGCCCGTTCCTGACGATCATGCATGCCACCACCGGGGTGCGCTGGGTCGGCACCCCGACCGAGGCCGGTGGCGGCTACGCCGCCGACGCCTACGCCCGGGTGCGGGCCGCCGACGCCGACCTCGCCAAGGGCGAGCAGGGCGTCGCCGCCGTCGCGGTCACCTACGGCGTGGGCGCGTTCAGCCTGCTCAACCCGATCGGCGGCGCGTACGTCGAGTACGTGCCGGTGATCGCGATCAACGCGGCACCGCCGTACGAGCAGTGGCTCAACTACCAGGCGGTCGGTCTGCTCACCTCGCACATGAGCCAGCGCCGGGAGAGCAATCTGGACGTCTACCGGCAGGTCACGGTGGACGCGCAGGTGATCTCCAACCCCGGGCTCGCGCCCTCGCAGATCGACAGCGCGATCATCGCCGGCCTGACCGAGCGCAGGCCGGTCTACCTGGAGGTGATGGACGACCTCTGGAATGCCCCGTGCGCCGCACCGCAGGGCGAACTCCGCAGCCAGGAAAGGCCGTTCACCAAGAAGAACGAGGAAATGCTCGCCAAGGCGGTGGAGGCCTCGGTAAAGCTCGTCGAACGGCTCGGCACGCCGGTGCTGTGGGCGGGCGAGGAGATCGAGCGGAACCGGCTGGAGCGGGAGCTGGTCTCGATGGTGGAGCTGACCGGCATCCCGTTCTGCACCACCGTCGGTGCGAAGTCCGTGGTCTCCGAGAACACCCCGGGCTTCACGGGCGTCTACAACGGCAAGGCGAGCCTGCCGGAGGTGCGCGAGGCATTCAAGGCCGCCGGGTGCCGGATCGGCCTGGGCACCTGGTCGACGTCGAAGAACCTCGGGGGCGAGAAGTCGATCGGCGACGACTGGATCGTGGCCGCCCGCGAGGGCGTCAGCGTCGGCGCGCAGTACTTCCCGGACGTCCAACTGGCACGGTTCGTCACTGCGCTGCGGGATGCGCTGGTTGCCGCTTTCGGCAAGCGGGCGTTCGAGGCCGACCTCTTCGCGCTGGCACACGCCAAGGACCGGCAGGTCCCGGCGACCACGACCGCCTTCCTGGCTGGCCTGAGCAGCACGGACCACCCCGAGGAGCTCACGTACGACGGGTTCTTCCAGCGCATGAACGCCTTCCTGCTGAGCCAGGCGCATGGCGACGGCCCGGAGGCCACCTCGCCATTCACGGTGGTCTCGGACGCAGCGTTCGCACTGCTGGGCTCGATGAATCTACAGATGGTGGAGCGGGCGAGTTTCGTGGCGCAGAACAGCTGGCTGTCCATCGGCTACTCGGTCGGCGCGGCCACCGGGGTGGCGCTGGCCCGCCAGCAGCCGCTCAAGCGGCCGCTGGTGTTCGTCGGGGACGGCTCGTTCCAGGAGATCTGCCAGGAGCTGTCCACACACGTGCGCCACCAACTGCGGCCGGTGGTCTTCGTCCTGGACAACGAGGGCTTCTACGGAATCGAGCAGATGCTGGTCAACCCCTGCTACTACAAGGAGAAGCCGTCCGACGGGGCCGACTTCTACAACGTGCTGCACCCCTGGCAGTACGAGAAGCTGGCGGAGGTCTTCGGCTCGGAGAAGCACCAGATGCACGGGCGGGAGCTCACCACCCACACCGAGCTGGAGTCACTGTTGCTGGACATCGCCGATCCGGGCAATGACATCAACAGCGGCCCGATCCTGGCCCGGGTCCGGCTCAGCCGGCACGACTACCCGCGGGCACTCCAGTACAACATCGACGAGAAGTGCATGTAGCCGCCGTACGGCGCACCGGCCCCGGTCCTCGGGCCGGG